>CAIYZD010000001.1 GCA_903930585.1 uncultured Geobacteraceae bacterium
CTCATCCACATAACGGTTCTTCGGGATTGTCAGTGACCCTGCCAGCCGGTTTGCCTGTTCTAAAGACGCAGCCACATCCGGTACGCTCATTTCCTCCACCCTGACCTCCTGCCAGAATTTACCATCCACAAAGACTTTCAACGTCTGCCGCTCAGACCGGACAAACGCTCGGCTCGGCTTTCCACCACAAACACCGGCCTTTTTCAGATAGACAGACTCACCTTCCACCTTTTCCAGAACGTAACAGGCGTCGGGAGTAGCGATATACCCCGGCTTCCCGGCGGCAAATGCCGTCAGGGGGATTGCCGACAGCAGATAAACGATCAGTTGAGCCCGTAGCCTACGCAACACACCCTCCTTCTGGTCATCGACCAGAGAAAATTATCCGGTGAATTCGAACCTGCCCCCCACGGTGGATTCTTGGCGGAGCCCCAAATCACCGATGGCCGGCCTATGGGATTGCAGGCTGAGCCTCGAACAGGTTTTACGATTTGCAGGCGGTAGTTGCTCTTCACGAGAATCGGGGTGATAACCCCACCGGAGGAGCATTGGTTGATGCCGGTATCAAACAGGAGTGACTCACGCCCCAGTTTGAAAAGCATCCGGGCCGCCAAGCCGGCGTTGACGCTCAGCGGATCACTGGAATTCATACTGCCGGTCAAAGGATAAAACGATCCCCACGATCCCATACACCAGAACAGAGGATCGATAGGAGTGGTAACCGTCGCCGCCACGCTGTCCGCGACGCAGGCAACCTGGGAAACGGGATTACCGAACAACAGCGCCTCCGGATTGATGATGAAGGCAAGGCTGTCGTCGTTCCACATGGGGTCAACCTCGGTCATGTAGGCGAGATCGAAGCCACTTTGCTCGGCGCAAGGAAAATCCATGAAAAGCTTCAGGATCGACCAGGCCGGAAAGGTGTAGTAATGCGCCTGCTGAAACGAAAACTCGTTGTCGTTATGTCCGGTCCCCCTGGATGTCCCGGAAGAAAAGCCGGGCTTTGGGTTGCTCATGCCGGTTCCCAGGATTGGAAAGCAATACGGATCCTTTACCGTTTCGATCATCCGCGCATGTTCCCAGAAAGCAACGGAGAGTCCCACTATGATCCCCTGTTTGCTGTCAGGGCAGACACAGGCAGGAGTCGTGATGTTACCCGGCGCGGACTCCTGACCCATCCCGTAGGAAACACTGCCGATCTGCGCCGGGAACATGCACTGCCAGCAGATATCCGTTATCGGGTTAATCGGCGTTCCCGAACAAGTCGAAGCTGCATGGACTACAGAAACGCTGACCAGCCAGGATACTGCTGTCAGCATGGCAATGAGGCTTGTGATACGTTTTTTCCTCTTCATTCCCCGTTTCTCCCACCGCTCAACAATGCCCCAGCTTTGTAGTTGCCTGGGACGCCTTGCGGCACCGCAATCTCTCTCACTACCATTTCATTTCCCTCCTGCTTGACGACTGATGGCACAGCCGCCAGATGCAGCCGCGCAACGATCTGTGAGTCCGCATAGAACAAGGGGACAGCGAGCTTTTTTGCAAGACGACCATAGCGCCCCTCAGTAAGGAGGAGCATCACATCGATACGACTGCTGTATTCCGATGCGGCAAACCACTTCACCTGTTCCTGATCGTTGCCGTTGATAACAACCAGGGTCTTGGTGAAAGCGACATATTCGAGGGGATTGAAGGTGTAGCCTTTCGGATAGAGAACCCCTCCCTTGCCGTCCGGAATGTCAATCTGCAGGGTGTACGTCATGTCCACCGGAAAGCTCCTGTCCCTGGTGGCGCGAGGAAGACTCATCCGGTCCTCCGGGCCATTGTATTCGTCAATCGGTTTCCTCTTTATCACCGTGCTCCAGTCGATGTTCTTCGCCTTCTGCTCAATCTCAACAAGGGCGTCTTTCTCGGCAATTGCGTAGGTCGTACCGACTGTCCCCAGCTCCCTGGCATTGGCTGCCGTGGCAACAAGTACAGCCAGCATCGCGACGAAAAAAGCGCTCATCAAATCCCCCCCGTCGTTGCCTGGAAATGTTGCTGAACCTTGTTCCGGATCGTCGTCTGCGCTCCCTGAATCTTTGTACTCAGATCTTGCTGGATATCGCCGAAGTATTCCGAAAGGTCGATTCGAGAGAAATCCAGGTACTGGAATTCATCCGGCGTGAA
>CAIYZD010000002.1 GCA_903930585.1 uncultured Geobacteraceae bacterium
GACCGTTTGAGCAGCGGTAAGAAAGTAAACTCGGCGCTTGACAATCCTACCAACTTCTTCGCAGCCCAGAATGCAACCAACCGCGCCAGCGACTTGAATGACCGTAAAGACGGCATGAGTGAAGCTGTCCAGATGATCAAGAGTGCAAACAACGGCATTACGGCGATCACTGCCCTGATCCAGTCCGCCAAAGGCCTTGCCAGTGCAGCGGCAGCAACGTCCGACACCCTGTCGCAGCTTACGTACGAAAGCCAGTTCGTTCAGATCCAGAGCCAGATTACCACGCTTGCAAGTGACTCCGGCTACCGTGGCACCAACCTGCTGACCAGCGGAACTCTTTCCATCGAGTTCAGCCAGAATACCGGTGATGCCAACCTGACTGTAAACGGTTTCTCGGCCGATGCGGGGACTCTTGGTGTTACTTCCGCCACCGGTTGGGATACGGTTGCAAACGCGACTCAGGCGATGGCAAACATGGAAACAGCTCTTACAACGTTGCGTTCCAAATCTTCAACCCTGGCCAGTAACCTGTCAGTTATTACTACCCGTCAGGACTTCACCACGCAGATGATCAACACGCTTCAGACCGGTGCCGACAACCTGACTCTGGCCGATATGAACCAGGAAGGTGCGAACATGCTGGCTCTGCAGACCCGTCAGTCATTAGGAACCACAGCTTTGAGCCTCTCTTCGCAGGCAGCACAGTCGGTTCTGAAACTCTTCTAGGTCATAACGGAAGCGAGTGAATCAATTTCAACCTGAGCGGGGAGAGGGCAACCTCTTCCCGTTTGCTTATTCCGGTTTCGGAGGTGATTTGTCATGAGAATAGATGGAAATGATCAACGATTGGCTGCTGCAACGGCTGTTCAAATGCAGCAGAGTGGGGTTCAGCAGGTCTTGGCGCCAAAATGGTCGCAGCAGCAGGATGCATCCATCAAGGCTTTGGGTGGCGATACGGTGTCGATCAAAGTCGATTTGCCACAAAATACGGTAGACATATTAAAGAGGATCGGCAGTGCGTCCGATATCCTCAATTCACTGGCGACCAACCTTCGCCAGAGCAACGAAGGGCTTTCGGCCGCCAATGCCGTCACCGCAAAAATGAAGGCTTCATTGGACAAGGTTGTCAAGGATTACCCGCCGTTTTCTCTTGACGACAGTGGGCGAATGGAACAGTTGATGGACTATGCGTCGTTGCGAAAACAGCTTCAGAGTATGATGATACCGGCTCCTCCCCAACCGGTGTATGAGAAAGTGAAACATTTATGGGAAGGGCTGACCGGCGGAACCGGTGGTACTGTGCAGGTTCCCTCACTGCCGCACGACGCTCCCGATACCCACGTCAGGGCTGCGTTACAACAACTTGATGGAATCTCCAGCCAGATGACCCTTGTGCAGGAAACCATGGCCCATTTGGTAATGAAAGCCTGATATGCCACTGAAATTAACGTTAAAACCGGGAGAACGGGTAGTGCTGGCAGGTGCCGTCGTTAAAAATGGACCTACAGTCGCCCATCTGCAGATAGAAAATCAGGTGCCGCTTCTCAGGCAAAAGGATATATTAGCCGAGTCAGAGGCTACGTCGCCATGCAAAAAAATATATCTGGTTGTTCAGTTGGCATATATCGGTGGCGGTCTGACATCCGAACTTGCCCAGGTATATTGGGATCTGGTACGGGATGTTCTTGTCGCCGCACCGAGTACAAATGACTTGATTTCCCAGATAAGCACGTATATCCTTGACTCCAATTTCTATGCCGCTCTGAAAATCGCAAAAAAACTGATTTCCTACGAAGAGGAGTTAATGAATCATGCAACAAAACATGGTTAATGCTTACACGACGATTCAGAAGGAGACATTGAGTGGGCGGGAACTGGAAGCTTCAGTTCTCTCCCGTGCGGGGCTCATGCTGAAGAGTGTCAAGGATAACTGGGATGCTCCTGATCGAGACCAGAAACTGCTGGAAGCTGTTAAGTTTAACCAAAAAGTATGGAGTTTTTTTCAAGCGGAGTTGTCAGACCCGGAAAACCCTCTGCCGAAAAAACTGCGTGAAGACATTCTGAATCTCAGTATTTTTGTGGACAAGCGCATGTTTGAAGTAATGGCTTTTCCGGATCCGGAGAAACTTTCCATTGTTATTGATATTGATTTCAATATTGCTTCCGGTTTGAGAGCAAAACAGGGAGAATAAACGAAAAGTATGATTATTTCAGTTTCTTAAATTAATCCTTTGGGGCTGCCTCAAAGGATTTTTTTGTCCGCCGACAAATAAATCAAGTGCGGCGTGTACCCTGGTGATGGCCTCATGCCAATTTCCCGGCTGATTTTGCCGGAAGATTTGCATGGTCGGATACCAGGGGGAATCATTGCGTTCAAGGAGCCAGCGCCAATCCGGAGCGAACGGCAGCAGAACGTACACCGGTTTTCCGAGTGCTCCGGCCAGGTGAGCAACTGCCGTATCGATGCTGATGACAAGATCAAGTTGTTCGATCAGGGCGGCGGTGTCTGCAAAGTCTTGTATCTGATCCGTCAGATCGATCAACTGCATTTCAGGGGGAGGAACATCGGCCTGCTCGGATCCGGTTCCCAGTTGCAGTGAATAGAACGTGATGTCCGGAGCTGTTGCCAGGGGGGCAAAGTCTGCCAGCAGGCAGGAGCGAAGCGGATCGGGATATCTTTTTCCGGCCCAGGCGATGCCAACCCGAACAGTTGCCGTGGAATGTGCAGAAATGAGAGCCGACCATTTTCGCCTGTAATCGGTGGGTATCGACACATAGGGGCATGAGTGGGGGACGGTCTGTAACGTGGTGCCAAAGATAAGGGGAAGGGAAAGCAGCGGGGCTTGGCAACAAAATGGTGGCAGCGGTGATCCGAAAGGAACGGCGTCCAGAACGCCCTCTACGCTCCGGATAAGTTGCACGAGTTCATGGTGACATTCGACCACCACATGGCCGACACGCTTCGCAACCATGGAAGAGTAGCGGATAAACTGGATAGCATCACCGAAACCCTGTTCAGCGTGCAGCAGGATGGTGCTCCCCCCCAGCGGTGAGCCATCCCAGAGCGGGACATCGCTGTGACGGCGGGGGGATGTGAAATCCGGCTTCTGCCAGCGCCATTCGTACTCCTGCCATCCCTCCTGATAGCGTCCCTGCAGGAGCAGGCTCAGGGCCAGGTTCCAGTGTGCCGCAGCAAAAGCGGGGTCAATCAGCAACGCTCTCCGACACTCAGCTTCAGCTTCAGCAACGTTTCCCAGTGCCAGCAGGGCTGTAGCCCGAGCCGTTACCGGGACGGGTGACGATGGCAGCAGCGCTGAAGATCTTGAAAAGCTGGCAGCCGCCTCGTCAAACCGACCGAGTGCCATCAGAGAATTCCCCATGTTATTGTGAGCTTCGCCCATATTCGGAACAATGGCGAGGGCGTGCCGGTAACTGGTAACCGCCTCCTCGTAACGCATCAACTCATGAAGCGCCGCGCCGGTGTACAGATGCAGCAGTGCCTTTGACGAATCGATATCCAGTGCCGTTTTAAAGCGAATGAGTGCCTCTGCGGCATTTTGCGCCTGTAATAATTCAGAACCTTCCTTGAACAGCTGCTGCAGTTGATTGCTCCGGTTATCCACAAACGCCACCGTTATACAACCGTCAGGTTGTAGCCCCTTCCTTCCAGATACCCGACAATCTCTTTGATATGCTCGTAACCGCGTGTTTCCAGCTCCAGGGAGACGTCGGTCCGGCCGATAGCCAGGGATTTGGAGCGCCGGTCATGGGTAATATGAAAGATATTGGCGCGAGTCGCGGCGATGTTGTCGGCCAGAGTCGCCAGCGCGCCGGGATGATCGTCAAGCTCGACAATCAGCTTGAGATACCTCCCTCCTGCGATCAAACCGCGCTCAACGACGAGTGAAATGGTTTTGACATCAATATTCCCCCCGGACAGCAGGCAGACGGTCTTCCCGCTCAAATGTGAAACTCTCCGGTTCAGGATTGACGCCAGCGTTGTCGCTCCCGCACCTTCGACCAGCATTTTGGTCTTCTCCAGAAGCGAAACGATCGCCAAAGCAATATCCTCTTCTTCAACCTGGACAATCTCATCGACCAGATTACAGATTACCGGAACTGTTCGAGACCCGGGCAGTTTTACTGCGATGCCGTCCGCCAACGTGACACTTACCGGCTGTTCGGTCGGTTTGCCGGCAGCAAAAGAGGCTGACATGGAGGGGGCAGCGGTCGATTCGACTCCGATAATACGGACATGGGGAGCGCGCTCGCGTAGTGCTGCAGCCATGCCTGCAATCAGGCCGCCGCCGCCGACCGGTATGATGATGTTGCGCAGGTCGGGCAGTTCCTCCAACACCTCAAGCGCAATTGTCCCCTGTCCGGCCATGACCAGCTCATCATCAAAGGGATGCACAAACAATGCTCCGCTTTCCTGCTGTGCTGCGACAGCTGCGGCGCAGGCTTCGTCAAAATTCCGACCGATCAACACGACCTCGGCGCCGTAATCCCGAGTAGCCTGAACTTTCTGGGGAGGGGTCGTTTCGGGCATGTAGACGGTCGCGGCGACACTGAGCAGATCGGCTGAAAATGCGACTCCCTGGGCATGATTGCCGGCTGACGCGGTTATGACGCCGTTTTTCAAATTATCGCGAGGTTGGGAGGTCATGAAGTTGAGCGCTCCCCTGATCTTGAATGAACCGGTTCTCTGCAGGTTTTCACACTTGAAATGCAGTGGGATTCCGATCAGTTCGCTATAGTAGTGCGAATAGATCAACTCGCTCCTCCGAACGCGTTTTTTAAGACGATCATACGCTTCAGAAATAAGGTCGGTAAGCTGCATGTTGGTGCACTCCTCAAAAAATATAACCGGATACTAACAGATGGGGGGCCACCGGTCAAACATACTTGGCAAGCGTCCGGATTGCTGGTACAGTTCAGTAACACTTTATAAGGAGGAACAATGGAACCGATTCATCATCGATTGATTATTTTAGGTGCCGGTCCGGCAGGCTATACGGCAGCTGTCTACGCGGCGCGCGCCAATCTTAACCCGGTGCTGATTACCGGGCTGCAGCCGGGTGGTCAGCTGACGACCACAACTGAAGTCGACAACTGGCCGGGGGATTATGCGGGAGTTGAGGGGCCGGAATTAATGGAGCGGATGCGGCTGCATGCCGAGCGTTTCAACACGCAGATGATTTATGACCATATTGTACGGGCGGATCTGAAGCAACGACCGTTTCTGCTGCAGGGTGATTCAGCCGGTTACAGTTGTGATGCCCTGATTATTGCCACCGGCGCCTCAGCCAAATATCTCGGCCTTCCCTCTGAAACGGCGTTCAAGGGGAAAGGAGTTTCTGCCTGCGCAACCTGTGACGGCTTCTTTTATCGCGGCAAGGATGTTGCGGTGATCGGGGGGGGGAGTACGGCGGTTGAGGAGGCTCTCTATCTCTCCAATATTGCTCGACATGTAACCGTCGTGCACCGCCGTGAAGATTTTCGGGCTGAAAAGGTGCTGACTGACCGTCTGATTGAGAAAACAAAAGGGGGGAACGTTACCATCGAATGGAATCATCAGCTTGATGAGGTTCTGGGAGACGCAAGCGGGGTTACCGGAATGCGCATTCGCCACCGAAGCGGATCCACCAAGGAACAGTTGCTGCACGGAATTTTCATCGCAATCGGACACTCCCCCAACACGACAATATTCGATGGGCAGCTTGAAATGCTGGATGGGTATATCAGGACAAAGTGCGGTGGCTTTGAAGGTGATCTGACCGCCACCAGCGTCAAAGGGGTGTTTGCGGCAGGCGATGCACAGGATTTTACCTACCGGCAGGCGATTACCTCGGCCGGTACCGGATGTATGGCAGCCAAAGATGCCGAACGTTATCTGGATACGCTGGGGCTCTGACCATGGCAGATGGCGATAACGGTTCGGGCGGGCTGGAGAAACTTCTGGCGGATGTACAACGTACTATTCGTGAAAATGATCAATTCATCCGTACCCTGAGAGATGAAGCGTCCAGAGTTGATGGGGTGGCATCTGAAGAAGCTCCGGATGACGATGATACGGTGGATGAGGATGGTTATGAGGAGCTGTAACGCGTGATGCATGACCTGATCTCGTATCATGAACGTCAAAGGCCCCGATCAATAATGATCGGGGCCTTTGCCGTTCATGAACAGATATGCTGCGCAGCGGATCAGTGCTTCTTTTTCTCGCCTTCGCCACCGGTTACATCGACACCGGCGGGAGCATGGCAGTCGCTGCAATTGGACTTCATTATTTCATCTCCGATGTCAACCGGATGCACAAACTCTCTCACTTGCGTACCTTTCGGGATGTTCTCCTGGGTCTGGTTGACCACGGAGTGACACAAGTTGCAATCCTTGGGGATTACTTTCCCGGCCGTATTCTTATGCTTGCCGTCGTGGCAGCGGAAACATCCTGGGAAATAGAAATGGCCGATCTGCGTCGGATAGGCGCTCCAGGAAGCTTTCATCAGCGGGAAAAAATTTCTGGCGTATATCTGCTGAATCTGCTCTGTCGCCTGCGTTATCGAAGCCGCCTTGCTTGTAACCAGGGCAGGGTAGTTCTTGGCGTAATATTCCTTAATACCCTTGGCAATTGCCGCTGTTGCCTCTTCGGTTGTCTTGTACGGTTTTTCCAACAGTTCACCGCTCACTTTTTTCAGGTACGGCAGTGAGGGGTCAAGTTTGCCGGCGGCAAAGCGGTGGTCCATCTCAAGGCTGGGAGGATTAAAGGAATGCGCAGGACGGGTGTGGCAATCGATACAATCCATAACCCGCTTCTCATGTTTTGCCAGTTCTTCTTTGGAAATCGGCTTTTCGGTGCTGACGAATTCGTCCTGAGTCCCGTCTGCTTTCTTTACCGAAACATACGGAATGTCCATGCGCCGTTCGTCGGTGGCGACATAGCTTACTTCCTTGCCGATATGCCAATGAATGCCTGACGAGTTTGGTGCGCCGGGGGTACCGCCGATCTTGATCAGCATCTGGGTTTCGCGGCGGGCATTATCTTCGTTGGGGGCGTTATGTGAAAAAACCTTGTACCGCGCGGCAACGAATTTTTCGGGCCAGTGGCAATGTTCACAGGTAGCGCGAGCCGGGCGGAGGTTGTGAACCGGCGTGGGGATCGGAGTCGGGAACGTGCCGGTCAAAACGGAATAGAGTTGTCTTGTCCCGTTGATTTTAGCCTTGACGTAATAGTTCAGCCCGGAACCGACGTGACATTCAACGCAACGCACCCTGGCATGAGGAGACTGCTGCCAGGCAACATGCTCAGGCTCCATGGGAACATGACACACTTCCCCGCAAAACTGGGATGACTCGGTGAACTCAAAGCCTTTGATCGTTGTAATGCCGATAACCGCAAAGAAAACCACCGTTACAAGGGCGAAGAAAATAGTCAGACGGAGTTTTTTCGGATCATTAAAGTCTAAACGAGGTAATTCCGGAATATCGGTATCAGGATGCTTGCGATGTTTGTTCCGTATCCGCCATGCGCCGAAATAGGTCAATACACCACCAAACAGAATAAAACCGGGCAACAGGAACAACGTCACTATTTCCATGTACGGGTTTTCAAAGCCCATCAATTCCTGCAGAGCAATAAATAACACAATAACCAGTGCAGCTATTGCCGAGATGGACATCCCCAGTAAACTGATGATATTCATGTAATATTTCTCGGCGGAAATTATTTTGCGTGAATCCACTTGACGTTGTTCCATTGTTCCTCCCGGATGCCGGACATATTTGTTAAACCAAAAACTATATACACTGCTGTGAGCAGGCAGAGTTCTGCATTAAAAATCATAACTTGGTAGCATGAAGGCCGTAGAAATGCAACTCAAAATGATTTTCGTGTGGCTTTCTCATGTGGGACCGTCAGATTTTACTGGTAACGTGCGTGCCGGAAATCTACCGGTTGACAAATGCCAGCCACCTGATTATTTTAAACACAGTGTTATATAAATTTTGTAAGTAATGATCATCTTGCCAATAAAATTGCCGATAAATTGCGTGAAAATATGGATGAATATGTAGAACGTAATTAGATTTTACGGCATTACGTGCCAGGCTTGGCCAAATATGATTGGAGGTAGAGGGATGACAAAGCCGGAACCGACTGCTGAAGAGCGGGAAAAAGAATTAACGGCTCGCCTGCAGGCCATGGAGCAACAGTTGGAGAGGCTGACTGCTCGTCTTGTTGACGAGGAGGTTGCCGGCCCCGCCACTCCCGTGGCCGGAATTGCTGCACCGGAAATCCGTCGAGAGTACCCTCCCGAAGATATCTCCGATGTTACGGAAGAAGTTTTGAACTGGGCAAGTCGTAACGCGCTTATGCCGCGACTTGCCACACTCTGCTTCTTGCTGGTTATTGCCTTGATTTTTCGTACCGTAACAGACAACGGAATTGTCAGCAAACCTATCGGCTCGGGGCTGGGTATGAGCTATGCGGCCATTTTGATGATTGTCGGCTGGTACAAATACGGCAGGCAGAGTCCGCTCGCCCCGGTTTTTGCCGCTTGTGGCGCTATTTTGATGTCAACCATCGTTGTGGAAACACATGCCCATTTCCAGGCATTGCCGCTTGTACCGGCATATGTGACTCTGGTCGCGACCGGCATTGCGATGGCATTTATCAGCCGTCGATTCGATGCCTTTACTCCCATCTCGGTCGGCACGCTCGGTATCTGTTTTGCCGGGGCGGCAATCGATTATCCGCATCCATTTTTCCCCTATCTCTCCCTGATGCTTTTTTCCGCCAACATACTCGCCCATTTTGCAGCGCAAATGAAGCGGTGCGGGTGGTTGCGCTGGACAGTCGCGTTCGTTAGTATGTTCATGCTGCAGCTTTGGGGATTCAGGCTTGGGTATGCACTTAAAAATGGCGCGACACCACCTCCGGAGCTTGCACAAATGTGGTTTCTGCCCGTATTGGCGGTTTTTGCCGGTACCTATTTCGTGTCTGCTCTCTGTGGCATCATCTTCAGGAAGTCGGAACGGATAGCAAAATTCGATGTTGCGCTTCCTTCCATCACCTCGATCTGGGCTTTTTCCACCGCGTACTCCGTTGTTAATGCAGCGGGGGGAGATGTGCGTCTATTGGGTGTCGTCGGTGCTGTGATTGCTGCCGTCCTTCTTGTTATCAGTTTTCGCCTGGCTCTGCGACACGAAAGTGGCGCTCCCGGCGCCGGCGCATTTACCTTTGCGTGTGGAGTTCTTCTGGCGTTGGCATTGCCCGCTGCAACCGGGAAGTTACTTTTTTCATTACCGATCATTTCAATAATAGGTATTTTTATGGCAGTCATGTCCCGATCCTGGGGGAGCGGGACCGTCAGGTTAGCCACGTATCTGTTTCAACTCTATAGCAGCGTAGCCCTCGCCTTTATCCTCAAGGGGAATGCTCCGGCCTCAATGGATGTCGAAAATTTACTTCCTGCCGGTCTGTTGGCGTTTATCATACTGTATCAGTATCAGTGGTGCCGCTGGTGGCCACCAGCGGAAAAGTACGTTTTTTTCGGTAGCTTTGACCCGAACGACCGTAGTGCCGTATTGCTGCTGTTGGCTGGGGTGGGAAGCGGATTTTTCGTAATGCGATGCGCCATTTATCAGACCTTGCAGATTATTCCCGGCGCCATGTCTCCTGACGCCTTCCGGTGTGCGCAATCTGTACTTCTCAATGGTGCTGCTGTTGTTTTGATAACAGTAGCCTACCTTCGTCGCGCCAAGGAGATCAGAAATGTTGCCATACTCGTTACCGGCGTCGGTTGCATCAAAGTGTTTGCCTATGATCTGCTCGGGACCCACGGTCTACCGCTGGTATTCAGCGTGTTTTCATTTGGCATGGCGGTGGCCGTCGAGTCGGTAGCGCTCGGGAAATGGCCCGAAAAACCGGTCGGACAGGGTGCTGAGGAAGTGCAGACGGTCGTATGATTTCGGATCCATAGTGCAAGTGCCAAACAAAAGGGGATGCCATTTCGGCATCCCCTTTTGCGTTCAAACAGACTTTATGGTTTATTATTTCAATGCCCTCCGCCGCTCAGGAAGGCCAGAATCATCAGCAGCATCAGGCTGAGTCCGATGATCACGGCGGTAAATCCGAATCCCTTGAACAGGAAGTCCCGGAGAATACCAC
>CAIYZD010000003.1 GCA_903930585.1 uncultured Geobacteraceae bacterium
TTCGTCACGATACGTCTGGCCGTTAATACTTACCGCTCCTGCGGCATCTTCAATACGATTATGGGCGATGGTAATTACGTCGCGGCCCAGAGAATCAAGGATGGTGATTGCCGGCGTATTTGAATGGACGGCGGCAAGTGCGGCAGCCCTTTGTTCTTCGGTTGTGGCCGTGCCTGAAGTCATTCGCGCATACCAGGGATTATCCGGTTCCAGTACGGTATCGTTGGGATCAAAACTGGCCGTATGCCACGGAGAAAATCCGACACGGCTGTAGGAACCATCGGGCTGCTCTGTGCGGATCAGCCTTCCCGCTGCATCGTAGTACATGATTGGCGTTACCCCGACTTCGCTCTGTGCTTCCGTTTTATCGAAGCGATGTTCATTGGCGCTGAAATAGGGCTCATACTGCTTTACCGGTTTGCCCTTGTTATTGAGAATGGTCTTGCCGTTTGCAATCCAGCGTAGCGGAGGATCAGAAAGCGTGCTTGCGGGATCAGGTTCGGCCTGCGCTTTCTTCACCAGCACTGTGCCCATGCCGTCGGAATATTCCACGGCCACTTGTATCTTGGTTTCACCGCCTGCTTTCACGTGGGTTTCGCGAACGATTCCACAAGCGCTTGCGGGTCTTTCTGCATAGTTAATGGTTCCATCGACAGCCACGTGTATACCGAAGTCATAGACGAAGCGGGCAGTGGCGTTCCCCAGCCAACTTCTGGGTATGGCTTCGTCATACTCAGTGATGAAGAAGTCTTCCACTTCATCGATCGGGACGTCTAATTCGATTCCCCCCAGGTTGTCGCCGGACTCCGTTTGCTCCTTGCCCATGTTGGCAGAAGCCACCGGCATGCCCATGATGTCGAACACAACTGCGCTGAAGTTGTCATTGATATCTTTCATCTTGCAGGGCGCAAGCACACGGAAGTCGAATTGCTCTACGCTGACGACGTTGCCCGCCGGGTCTTTGCTCGACTTGATAAAGAGATCGTCATCATCAAAAGTAAGTTGGGTTTCATTGCCGAATGGGTCGGTGTAACGTTCAGGGAGATAAAAATGCAGGTCCGCGTCCGGTGCGAACCCTGCTATACCGGAACGGATCCAGTATTGTCCGGTAGCTATACCTACACGGCTTGCATCCGGATCAGTGCTACTCAGATAACCGCATATTTTCGAATCTGACATCGTACCCTGGATATCCGGTGTCAATTTGTCCGCGAAAATATCGGTTAGCAGGGTATCGGTCAGGGCCAGCTTGTATTGCTCATAAAGCAACCCCAACCTGCCTATCTCGCCGAGTTGAAGTGGTTTTTTAAGAAAATTGGATGTCTCCGTCGGGGCATCGGCAAAATAAAGCGTGCGAGCATGTTCGACAAGGCGTTTTTGTGGAGTTTTGCCATCCGGGATTTCGTTGTATTCGAGTTTACCGACCGGTTTTGAACCCTGATCCGGCAGTGTATCGCTCAAGCAGTAGCTGCGCAGTTCGGCCAGATCAAAATAGACACCCTTTGCCAGGAGGATACCGGTCAACTCGTAGGTCAGCACCTCACAGGGGACGCGTAATCGATGATTGTCCCTGACTAGTTGAGCGTCCTCGGGTCGGCTTCCGAAATCATCGGTGTAGCGGGTTTCCGTGTAGGCAAGATGCGTTTCTGTCTGGACTGAATCGATCAGTGGCAATGCATGGGTAAGTCCTTCGGCCAGATCGGCCTCACCATCTCCAAACTTCCCCTGGCGCGGATATACAACCGCCACAGACTGTTGCAAATTGCCGAATTCGTCGATTTTCAGATTCAGCGAATGGGCAATGCGTGGATCAGGTATCGCGGTAGATTTCCTTAAATCCAGTTCATAATGATAGGTGATTGCTTCGCTCTCGGTGACATGGAAAACGGCATGCCGGTTTACGGCCATGGATTGAAGCATCCGGATATCACAAGTATGAAAAGCCGTAGTGAAAAGCCTTACCGGAATATCCTGATGGTCTTTTTCTGCATCCACCTCGAGTTCATAAACTTCTTGCCTCAGCATCATCCCTTTACATGCGCGCAGGGCCTCCCGCCATTCTTCGGTTGTCAGGTTGGCCCCTTCCAGATTTGGTTCCGATAATTGATACTCGTTAAATGGATGGAAATATTCATCGCTGAAATGGGACCATATTTTTTGTCGATCAATAAAAGCGCCGGTGTGATACCAGGTGACGGTTTTGACTGGCGGTTGATACAACTTATAATCGTCGGTTATAAAGGGACTGTTTATATTCCCTGTCGCGAATTTGTCGAAAGACTCGACATCGACCTGTTCTACTCTGCCGAAGCCTCTGAATTCCCTCTCGGCACCGTCGAAATAGCCGTGGTGGTAGCTGTACCTAGTGGAGAATTCAGTATTTCGCCATTTGTCCGTTACCTTCACTTTCTCCACGCAGTGCACCGGAAACGGAAGTTTAGTGATCCATGGTTTCCCGTCCTGCTTGTCCTGTAAATAGAATTTTGTCGAAGGCGCATATTGCACTTCAGTTTCCGCACCAAGATTGTTAATGGTTTTGACCAGCAGGTGCGGCTTTTGACCGCCCATGAGGTCGATGTACCGCATGGGGC
Source organism: uncultured Geobacteraceae bacterium (assembly GCA_903930585.1). Taxonomy (GTDB): domain Bacteria; phylum Desulfobacterota; class Desulfuromonadia; order Geobacterales; family Pseudopelobacteraceae; genus JACRCG01. The sequence continues at coordinate 2,592 of CAIYZD010000003.1, forward strand.
TGCGGCCATTGCCGGGCAGCGACGAGGACCAAACCAAACATGCTGTGCCATTGCCGAATAGGTCAATCGCAACAACAGAAGAGAAGTCATCGATCGGAGGGAAACTTTTCAAATATTCCGGATCGCTCCAGCCATTGCCACTTTCGTTATGGTAGATCGCCGCGCCATTCCCGCTAAGATAGATGATGTCTGTTGTGCCGGAACCATCGATATCGGCCAGGCGTATGCGCCTCTGATCGAACAGGTCAGGATTATCAAACCACGGCGAGTTGTCCATGGTTACCTTGGCTCCGAATTTCCCATAACCAAGATTCGGCCAGTAGCATACTTCTCCGTTACGGATACGGGCTAAATCAGTAAGTCCATCTCCCGAGAGATCGGCCAGATAGATCGATTGCGTGCCGTCCGCAAAGATCAGTCGTGGCCCGGTTTCCTCATCATGCAGCGTGGACACCCGCTGTGCAGGGCCGAACCCCTGCTCTGCATAAGACGGATACCAGGTCAGTGCATCATCTTCGGTTATGAGTATGTCAGCATGCCCGTCCCCATTGAGATCAACAAACTTAAGATTGGGATCGTTCCACGAAACATTTGGGAGAGAGGTGAAAGACCTGAACTGCTCCCAGTCCTGGTCCTCAGTACGTTCGTAGAAGCCGGGGACCACTCCCCTGAACGCGACCAGGTCAAGCTGTCCGGTGCCGGCCAAATCCATGAACTGAAATGCACCCGAGGACAACGCAGCGTTCGGCCTGGCAGCAACAAGTTCAAGGGGGCCGAACATAGGAGCTGTGCGATCGGCTCCATGCTCAGTAACGTGATTATTTGCACTAAGATTGCGCTTGTAAAACCAGGAGCCACCTTGTTCAGTAAGGATGCCGGAGAGTCCTTCCCCATCCAAA
>CAIYZD010000004.1 GCA_903930585.1 uncultured Geobacteraceae bacterium
GATGAGGGATGAGGGATGAGTTTAGACGGGGGAGCTGGCATGGCTGAAGAGAACAAAGCAGCGAGAAAAAAGATCCGGGCAACCGACCTGATGAACAAGATAATGTCGGACTATTTTTACGGACTGAATGAAGCGGCGACCAGCGGTAAACAGAAGGTTGCCTGGTGCACCAGCGTCGGTCCGGCCGAACTGCTCAGGGCAATGGGCTTTGCGGTGCACTTCCCGGAAAACCATGCCGCCATCCTGGGCGCCACGCGTATGGCCACCGACATGATCCCCGTGGCGAATGCCGTTGGTTATTCACCGGAGATCTGTTCTTATCTGACATCCGATATCGGCGCCTATCTGAAAGGGATCACCCCGCTTTCCAAGGCTTATCCCGGCATCGAATCCATACCAAAACCGGATGTGCTGGTCTTTAACACCAACCAGTGCCGTGACGTTCAGGACTGGTTCTCCTGGTACGCGAGGGAACTGGACGTTCCCTGCATCGGTATCACCTCGCCCAAGAGCATCAACGAGGTAACCGATGCCCACATTACCGACGTTGCACGGCAGATCGAGGCGCTGATTCCGACACTGGAGGCGATCGCAGGTCAGAAGCTGGACATGGAGCGGCTCAGGGAAACGGTGGCTCTCTCCCGGGAGTGTACCGAATTATGGAAACAGGTCCTGGAAACGGCGACCGCCACTCCCGCCCCGCTGACTTTCTATGACGGAACCATCCTCATGGGACCCGCCGTGGTTCTGCGGGGGACCCGGCAAGCCGTTGACTTCTACAAGGCCCTGTTGGCCGAACTCGAACAGCGGGTCACGGATGGGGTAGGGGCCGTGGAGAACGAAACCGTGCGTATCTACTGGGACGGCATGCCGGTATGGGGGCGTTTGCGGCCGCATTCGGAACTGTTTGCCGGCCTCAACACAACGGTGCTGGCCTCAACCTATTGCAGCAGCTGGATCTTTCCCTCCTTCGACGGCGATGACCCCATCCGCAGTATGGCGAAGGCCTACCTGGAGCTATTTATTGTTCGCTCCGACAGCTACAAGGAACGGTACATCACCTCGATGTTGAAAAAATTCCGGATCGACGGGATCATCTATCACGACGCCAAGACCTGTCCCTGCAACTCGAACAGCCGTTACGGCATGCCTCAGCGGCTTGAGGAACAGACCGGTATCCCCGGCCTGGTTATCTCCGGCGACTTAAACGATCTGCGCTGCGTTTCCGACGAGCAGACCAAAACCAACATAGAGGCCTTTATTGAACAGCTGGAGGAGGGAAAATAATATGCTGGACGCACTATTCAGACCCAAAGCGGTCGCTATTATCGGCGCTTCAATCAAGGAACTGTCGATCGGTAACGTCATTATTCGCAACCTGCAGAAATACGGTTACAAGGGGCCGATCTATCCGATCAACCCCAGCGCGCCGGATGTGTGCGGACTCAAGGCGTACAAATCGCTGGAAGAAATCCCCGGCAAGATAGATCTGGCCCATATCATCATTCCGAGTTCATTCGTGCCGGAGGCAATGGAGTCCTGTGGCAGAAAAGGGATCAAGGCGGTCATCATAAATTCTGCCGGTTTCAGTGAGATGGGCGAGGAGGGGAAAAGGCTGCAGGAGCTGTTTCTTGCCATCGCCAAAAGCTACGGTATACGGGTCTTTGGCCCCAACTGTCAGGGGATCATCAACTCCGATCCCGAGCTGAGGGCTTACTGCAACTTCACCTTCACCTACCCCGACCCCGGCGCCATTTCGGTGGTTGCCCTGAGTGGCGGCGTCGGCGCGTTGATCATGCAGGCTCTGACGGATCTCGGCATCGGTCAGCGGCTCTATGCCTCCAACGGCAACGCCAGCGATATTTCCATCCCCGAGATCGTTCGCTACTATGGCAACGATGAGGGGACAAAAGCGGTCATTCTCTATACCGAAGGGTTCTCCAGTCCGGGGGAGTTTCTCGAAGTGGCTCGGGAGGTCAGTGCAAAGAAACCGATTCTGGCCATGAAGGCGGGTCGTACCGAACAGGGGGCCAAGGCGGCTTCCTCCCATACCGGCTCCCTGGCCGGGGTTGATATTGCAACCGAACTGATCTTCGAAAAGACCGGCATCCTCTCTTTCACCGATGAAGGCGAGATGGCCCGGGCGGCCATGGCCTTCGCCACCCAGCCGATCCCAAAGGGGAACCGGGTCGGGATCATCACCAACACCGGCGGTCCGGCCGTCATAGCCACAGACGTTCTGGTCTCCTGCGGCCTGGATGTGCCGAAACTCTCCGAAAAATCGATAGAGACGCTGATGGGAACCCAGTTTCCCGAAGCGGCCCTCGAAAATCCGATTGATGTCGTGGCTACCGCCGGCGGCCTCCAGTTTCGCGGAGCCCTGGATGTCCTCCTTGAAGAGGATGGCATTGACAGCATCTACATCAACTTCGTCACCGCTCCCTTTACCGATACCCACGAGGTTGCCCGCCAGATCGTGGAAGTCAGCAAAATGGCCAGGAAACCGATAGTCTGCAACTTCATGACCGATCTCAGTCAGGAACGGTTCCGGATCACCATGGGTATCCTCAAGGAGGGGGGCGTTCCCCACTACGCCAATCCCAGCGATGCCGCCAAGGCCCTGGGGGCCCTCAGCAAATACGGCCGGCTCAAACAGCGCGACATCGGTGAGCCTGTCACGTTTGGGGGTGTGGATGCCGCCGCTGCCCGGTCGATCATCGAACAGGCACATCAGGCGGGGCGTAGCGTACTTTCCGCCGGCGACGTCTATTCGATCTTCGAGGCCTACGGCATCCCGGTGGCCGGCTGGAAGGTGGTGGAGACGACTGAAGAGGCTGTTTTTGCCGCCGACAAGATCGGCTATCCGGTGGTGGTAAAAGTGGACTCGGAGGAAATCGACCACAAGAGCGACATGGGCGGGGTTGCAATCAATCTCAAGGACAGCGCTGCGGTTCGTGCCGCAGTTGAAGAGATGCAGAGCCGCCTGGGTACGTTCGGTAAGCTGAGATACTTTGTGCAGAAATTCCTCCCGGGTGGACGTGAGCTGATCATCGGCGCAGCCGCCGAGCGGGAGTTGGGGCATCTGGTGATGTTCGGGCTGGGCGGCATCTATGTCGAGGTACTGAAAGACGTGGTGTTCAAGATCGCTCCGGTAACGCGTCTTGAGGCTACGGAGATGCTGTCCGGCATCAAGACCGCCGCTCTTCTGGACGGCGTCCGGGGAGAGAAGGGGATCGACAAGGAAGCGGTGATCAACCTCATCCAGCGCGTCTCCCAGTTGCTCACCGACCTGCCGATGATTCAGGAGATGGATATGAATCCGATAATGGCCTTTGAGGACGGCGTCTTTGCCGTAGACGGCAGGATCAGGATCTGAAATATCGGGGGTGCCGCGTCACCGACATCTTCTATGACTATTCGGAAGAAAAACAGGGAGTAATTCCCCCCTCTCGTAAGCGAGAGAGAATTTTCGCGTTGAAATTAAGATCACGCATAACAAGGGAGAGGCCATGATTTGGAATAGCGTCGAGGCGTGCAGCCGCAGTGAAATGCAGAGCATTCAGCTTGACAGGCTTCAAAAAACGGTTGGTGATATCTACGATAAAAATCCGGTCTATAAAAAGAGGCTTGATGAAGCCGGGGTGAAACCTGCCGACATCAAGTCACTGGATGATATCAGGAGGATTCCGTTTACCGTCAAGGATGATCTTCGCGACAACTATCCGTTCGATCTCTTTACCGCTTCCCGTGAGGAGATAGTGGAGTATCATGCCACCTCCGGGACGACCGGAAAGCCGATTGTGGTCGGGTACACCAGAAACGACATCGAAACCTGGTCCGAGGTCATGGCCCGATGTATGACGAGTTGCGGAATCACCAGCAAGGACGTTCTGCAGAATATCTATGGATACGGTCTTTTTACCGGTGGTCTTGGTGCGCATTATGGCGGACTTAAAATCGGAGCCGGCGTGATTCCGATATCCGGAGGCAACACGCAGAAGCAGATCATGCTGATGCAGGATTTCGGTACAACCTCCTTGACGGTTACCCCTTCATTCTTGATGTATCTCTACGAAGTCGGTGTCGAAATGGGGGTGGACTTTAAGAAGCTCAATCTCCGTACCGCACTGCTTGGCTCCGAATTCTGGACGGAATCGATGCGTGAAAAGATCCAGGAGAGTTTCGGGCTTAAGGCGTACGATATCTACGGACTTACGGAGATTACCGGTCCGGGGGTGTCCTGCGAGTGCCACGAAGCCCAAAATGGCATGCACATCAACGAAGACTATTTCTACCCGGAGATTATCAATCCGGCAACCGGCGAAGCGCTTCCTGTCGGGGATGAGGGAGAGCTGGTCTTCACGACGATCGGCAAAGAAGGACAACCGCTGTTGCGCTACCGTACGCGGGATATCACGAGTCTCAGCCTGGAACCCTGTGTCTGTGGCCGTACCCTGATCAAGATGAAAAAACTGACCGGCCGTACCGACGATATGCTGATTATTCGGGGAGTCAACTTTTTCCCCTCGCAGATTGAATCGATCATCCTCAAACACCAGGGGGTCACACCCAATTACCTGGTTGTGGTTGACCGTCAGGGAACGCTGGACGAAGTCGAAGTCAGGATTGAGGTGACGGCCCAATATGCGACCAAGCCTGTTCATGAGGTTTTTAACGAGAGTGCGGACCAGATAGTCAGTGATGAGATGGCGACCCGTGACATAGTAAAGGCCCTTGTGCGGGATATCAAGGATGTGGTCGGTATCACGGTCAAGGTTACGCTGGTTCCCCCCGGAACGATTCCGCGCAGCGAGGGCAAAGCAAAGCGGTACATAGATAACCGACAAAAGAGATGAAAGGGTGTGTACATGAAAAAGATTATATCCGGAAATGAAGCGATCGCTTTGAGCTTCGGAGATTCCGGCGGGGTGTTTGCCTCAGGTTATCCGGGAACGCCGAGTACCGAGACGCTGGAAGAAGTGGCTCGTCTGGGTGAAGTGTATTGCGAATGGGCGCCCAACGAAAAGGTTGCCCTCGAATCGGCCATTGGCGCCTCCATCGCCGGGGGACGGACGCTGGCCACCATGAAACATGTCGGTGTCAACGTTGCCGCCGATGCGCTGCTGACTCTCAATCATACCGGTGTCAATGCCGGTCTGGTCCTGATGGTTGCCGACGATCCGGGAATGCACTCCTCGCAGAATGAGCAGGATAGCCGTAATTATGCGAAGTTTGCCAAAATTCCGATGCTTGACCCGGCTAACTCCCAGGAAGCCTATGACTTTGTCAGGGACGGGTTTGACATTTCCGAACAATTCGATACACCGGTCATGCTCCGTACAACAACCCGCATCTCCCATGCCAAGGGTGTTGTCGAGCAGAAGGAAAAGATTGCCCGAAAGATCGGTCCGTTGGTCAAGGATGTGCCGAAATACGTCATGCTTCCCAATTACGGCAAGATCAAACATGTCGAGATCGAGGCGCGGCTCCTCAAACTCCGGGAATTTGCCGAAACGACACCGCTCAACCGGATTGAAATGGGGGACCCGTCCCTCGGCATCATCACCTCGGGTGTCGCCTACCAGCATGTCAGGGAAGCCTACCCGAACGCCTCGATTCTCAAGCTCGGCCTGGTGCATCCGCTACCGGAAAGGAAGATCCGCGAGTTTGCGGCTCAGGTAGGACGGTTGATGATCGTGGAGGAACTGGATGCGATCTTTGAAGAGCAGATCCGGGCCATGGGCATCAGGGTTGATATCGGTAAGGACAGGATTCCGCTCTGCGGCGAAGTCAACGCCGACATCATCAGAGCCGCTGCCGGCGATGCCGTTGCCGGGAGCAGCGCCCCCATTGCGGCGCTTCCGCAGCGTCCCCCGATCTTCTGTCCCGGCTGCGCCCACCGTGGCCTCTTCTCCATCCTGAGTAAACTCAAAGTGTTCGTCTCCGGAGACATTGGCTGCTATACACTGGGCGCCCTGCCTCCTCTGAGCGCCATGCATACGACCATCTGCATGGGCGCAAGCATCAGCGCGGCACACGGCATGGCAAAGGTTAACGAGATCGCCGGCAGAACGGAAAAACCGGTGGCGGTCATCGGCGATTCAACCTTCTTTCACTCCGGTATGACCGGTCTCTTGAGCATGGCGTACAACAAGGGGAACGCGCTGGTTATCATTATGGACAACCGTACCACCGGCATGACCGGCGGTCAGGAAAACCCCGGCTCAGGACATGTTCTCCAGGGTGAGGAAGCCCGGCAGGTCGATATCGTTGCTCTGGTAAAGGTACTCGGTATCGACAATGTGGTCGAGCTGAACGCCTACGATCTGGCCGGGACCGAGGCCGCCATCAGGAAAGGCCTTGAAACCCCCGGCCCCTACGTGCTGGTTGACAAGAACCCCTGTATTCTCCGCTACCGGATCAAGCAGCCGGTTGTTACCGTAGCTCCGGACAGCTGTACCGGATGCCGTGCCTGTCTGAAGGCGGCCTGCGTGGCGCTGGGGCTGGGAACGGCTGAGGCGGGCGAAAAACCGAAGGTGCGGGTTGATCCGAATATCTGCAACGGCTGCGGAGTCTGCGTGCAGCTCTGTAAATTCGATGCAATGTCCGTAGTACGATAAAGGGGAGAAATTCATGAATATTTTTAACATAGTAATTGCCGGAGTCGGCGGACAGGGTGTGCTGCTGGCTTCCAAAGTGCTTGCCGAGAGCGCCCTTGCCAGCGGGATGGATGTCAAGCAGAACGAAGTCCACGGCATGGCCCAACGGGGTGGGAGCGTCATCTCCTTCGTCCGCATCGGCGACGAGGTCTTCTCGCCCGTGGTATTACCGGGGACGGCTGACATCCTGATTTCATTTGAACCGCTTGAGGCTCTCAGGTATGTCCATTATCTCAAGCCGGGCGGCATGCTGGTCTACAACAAGGTCACCATTAACCCGAGCACCGTTGCTTCCGGCCTGGCGACCTATCCGTCCGATGTGGAGGAGCAGATAGCGAAGGCCTGCCCTGACGCGCGCGGTATCGATGCGCTTGCCGTCGCCAATGATGCCGGGAATGCCAAGGCGGTCAATATGGTCATGGTGGGCGCCGTGATGAAAAAACTGCCGATCAATGCCCAGGTTGTGGAGGGTGTGGTTCGGGCGGTTTCGAAGGACAAGGGGGTTGACGTAAACCTGAGGGCCCTCAATGGCGGAGCGGCGGCCTGAAAACGCAAAAGGACAAGGGAGAAACGTATGAAACTGAAACAATTGTCAATTTTTCTGGAAAATGCGCCGGATCGTCTCTATGACGCCACATTTGCTCTTGGCGCGGCCGGTATCAATCTGAGATCGCTGTCCATCTGCGACACCTTTGAATTCGGTGTGCTGCGCATACTGGTGTCGGACCTGGTCAAGGCTCGCAGGGTGCTGATGGAAAAACAACTTCCCGCCCGCGTCGACGATGTCGTAGCGGCGGAAGTCGATGACACCCCCGGCAGTCTGGCTTCATTGCTCTCTCTGTTCAAGGGCTCCCAGATCAACATCAACTACATGTACGCCCTGGCGGGAACCGGTGGAACGGTCAGTAAGGCTGTCATGGTATTCCGTTTCAGCGATAACGACCGGGCTGTCGAAATATTACGGAACAACAATGTCAAGCTGCTTGATGCCGCTGATTTTGGAATCATCGAAGGCGTCAAGTAGTTCACCCCGCTGCCTTACAAGGAGTATGTAATGAAAAATGAGAGTGCCTTCAGGCCTGAAAAATTTGCGGTCATCGGCGCCGGTCCGGTGGGAGGGATTGTCGCAGCCTTTCTTGCCAGAGGGGGGTATGACGTGACCCTCTGCGATGTTGTCCCTGCGCTCATTGAACCGGCCCTTGACCCGGGCATCATCATCGAGGGTACCGATACCCTCCAGGCACGGGTGGCTCGCATCACCACCAATGTGGATGACCTGCTTAACGATCCGCCCGATGTGATAATCGTCACCGTAAAGGCCACGGCGCTACCGCTGATCGCTTCCGCGCTTGAGGGGTTCGTCGCCGAAGGGCGCTATGTCGTCAGCTGGCAGAACGGCATCGATACCGAACTTGTCCTTGCCGAACAACTCGGGAACAAATCGGTTATGCGGGCCGTCGTCAACCTGGGGTGCGTTCCGCTCGGTCCCGCGCATTTCCGCATTGCCTTCCATCATCGCCCCCATTATCTCCAGGAGCTCGATCCCGCGTCCCGTGACGCCGCCATCGGTATCTGCAGGGTTCTGACCGAGTGCGGGCTCGACACCCATCACACGGACCAGATTACCAACATGGTGTGGCGCAAAACCCTCATGAATGCGAGTATGAACCCCCTCTGTGCGGTTACGGGCAAAACTATGGTCGAGCTTATTCTTGACCCGATTCTCTTCAATCTGGTGGACGCTCTGATCAAGGAAGGGGTTGTCGTTGCCAGGGCAAATGAATTTGTACTCGGTTCCGGTTTCTACCCGTACTGTATCAATTACATTAAAAGCGCCGGCAACCATAAACCATCCATGCTGCAGGACATCGAGGCGGGGCGGAGAACCGAGATTGATTATATCAACGGAAAAATCGTCGATTACGGCCATCAGGCTGGTATACCCACGCCATATAATACCATGATCCGTGGCCTGGTAAAGGCACTCGAACCGAAATAATCCGGGTAATCCTGCTGCTTTTGTCATGATAGAGATCAAGGCGGATTATCCCCCCTCCCAACCTCCCCCCGCTGGGGGAAGGAGCTTTTAGTCCCCTCACCCAGCGGGGGAGGGTTAGAGAGGGGGATAAAACCGCAACTTCATACCGTTTGCAGTACATTACCACTTATTGATCCGGGGTGCCTCCATGCAGTTTGACCAGATACTACAATACGCGCTTTCGGGTTTGTCGTCGGGTGCGATCTACGCCCTGATCGGCATCGGCTTTTCAATCATCTACAACGCCACCGGGATCATTAACTTTGCCCAGGGAGAATTCGTCATGCTGGGCGGCATGCTGACACTGTTCTTTCTGCAACTGCTCAAAGCGCCGATATGGGTGGCGATCCCCTGTGCCGTTGCGGCATCCACGCTGGGCGGGATTCTGTTCGAACGTCTTGCCATCCGGCCGCTCCGGCAGCCGACTCCGATCAACCTGGTAATCATTACCATCGGCGGCAGCATCCTGATTCGCGGTCTGGCCATGCTGCTCTGGGGAAAAGACACCCATGCCATCCCGTCATTTTCCGGTGATGAGCCGATCGCCATCGGCGGGGCCACCATCTTGCCGCAGCACATCTGGATCCTTGGTGTCACGCTGATCATAATCGCCATCAACAAATACTACTTTTACCATACCATCAGCGGCAAAGCGATGCGGGCCTGCGCCTACAACCGCCGGGCAGCCGGTCTGGTCGGTATCGATGTCCGCCGGATGGTGCTGTTCTCCTTCATCATCAGCTCCGCAATGGGAGCTGTGGCCGGCATCATCGTCGCGCCGCTGACCATGGTTGCCTACGATGTGGGTGTCATGCTGGGATTGAAGGGTTTCTGCGCCGCCATCATCGGCGGCATGAGCAGCGGCATCGCCACCGTTGTCGGGGGACTTATTCTCGGCGTACTTGAATCCCTGGGCGCCGGCCTGATTTCCTCCGGGTACAAGGATGCCATCGCCTTCATCATCCTGCTCCTGCTGCTGTTCTTCCGGCCACAGGGACTGTTCGGCAAAGCAGAAAGCGAGAGGGTCTGACGACATGAAGAAAGAACTATTCAAATTCGGCGCCTTTGCGTTGTTCATCATGATTATGCCGCTCGCTTTCAAGGGGGGGTACCTGATGAACGTGCTGATATTCGTCGGAATCAACACGATGCTCTCGATCGCCCTCAACCTTCTCCTCGGCTATGCCGGCCAGATATCACTCGGTCACGCCGGCTTTTTCGGCCTGGGCGCCTACTTTTCCGGCGTCCTGACCGCCACATATGGCTGGAACGCCTGGGTGGCAATGCCGCTGGCCGCCGCCGTGGTGGGCATCATGGCGTACCTGATCGGCTTCCCGATTCTCAAGCTGAAAGGGCACTACCTGGCCATGGCAACCCTCGGCCTCGGCATCATCATCTACATCGTATTCAACGAAACGGTTGACCTTACCGGCGGCCCGTCAGGCCTCTCCGGCATTCCCAACCTTGCGATCGGCGGTATCACGTTCGACTCCGATGTGAAAAACTACTACCTGGTCTGGAGTTTCGCCCTTGCAACGATACTCTTCTCCCTCAATCTGGCCAACTCCCGGATCGGCCGGGCCCTGCGCGCGGTCCATGACTCGGAAGTCGCGGCGCGGGTTGTGGGGGTCAACGCCCGGCTCCTCAAGGTCCAGATATTCGCCGTATCCGCACTGTTATCATCGCTGGCCGGCAGCCTCTACGCCCACACCATGACTTTCATCTCGCCCGCCTCGTTCGGCTTCAACTTCTCGATCGAACTGCTCACCATGGTAGTCATAGGGGGACTCGGGAGCATCTACGGATCATTCCTCGGCGCCGCGCTGCTCACACTTCTGCCGGAATTTCTCCGCGCTGCCCACGACTATGACATCATCATCTACGGCGCTCTCCTGATGGTAATGGTCATGTTCATGCCGGGAGGGCTGGTGCGGGGCATTCCCGAACTGTACCGGAAGCTGCTGAAAATGAAGAGGGGGAGCGATCATGCTTGAAGTTTCCGGTATCAGTCAGGTATTCGGCGGAGTTATTGCCCTTGACCACGTCTCCTTTACCATCCGGAAGGGAGATATCACCGGAGTGATCGGCCCAAACGGAGCCGGGAAGACCACCCTCTTCAACATCATGACCGGCATTTACACCCGGACGGCCGGCACGGTGCTGCTGGAGGGGACGGATGTCTCCGGTTTGCCTCCCGAACGTCTTGCCCGGCTCGGGCTCGTACGTACCTTCCAGAACATCGAGCTGTTCGGCGGCATGACCGTCCACGAAAACGTCATGGTCGGGATGCACACGAAAAGCTCCAGCGGGCTTCTGGCGTGTGCCCTCAAGATGCCCTGGAACCTCGTTGAAGAACGGAGAATCCGGGAAAAATCCCTGAAATGGCTTGAGTTTGTCGGCATACCCGAATTGGCGGATGTCACCGCCGGCAACCTTCCCTTCGGCAAGGGGCGGTTGCTTGAGATCGCCCGTGCGCTGGCCGTTGAACCCAAAATAATCCTGATGGATGAACCGGCGGCCGGGCTCAACAACCATGAAACGCTCGGCCTCTCGCAACTCATCAAGCGCATCAGGGACACCGGTATCACGGTCGTACTCGTGGAACACGACATGGAGCTTGTCATGGACATCTGCGACCGGATCGTGGTGTTGAACCTCGGGAAGAAACTGGCCGAAGGCACACCGCGGGAGATACAGGACAACCATGAAGTCATTGCGGCGTACCTGGGGGAGGACGAATAACCATGCTCCATATCACCAATGTCAACACCTACTACGGCAAGGTACATGCCGTGAAGGACGTCTCCCTGCATCTCGGTGAGGGAGAAATCGTTACCTTGATCGGCGCCAACGGCGCCGGCAAAACCACCATGCTCAATACCATATCCGGTGTAACACCGGCGGCAAGTGGCGAGATCCGCTTTCGAAGCGGAACGGTTGCCGCACTCTCGCCGGATAAAATCGTAAAACTCGGGATTTCGCAGGTACCCGAGGGGCGTCAGGTATTCAAACCGCTTTCGGTAGAGGATAACCTGGAGCTGGGCGCCTATCTCCGCTATCGCGGTTCCGAAAAAACCGCCGCGATTCACAAGGACATGGAACAGGTATTCAGGCTCTTCCCCCGGCTTGAGGAACGGCGCAAACAACTGGCCGGCACCATGTCGGGAGGAGAACAGCAGATGCTCGCCATCGGCCGGGCCATGATGGCAAATCCGAAACTGCTGCTGCTCGACGAACCTTCCATGGGACTTGCGCCGCTGGTGGTTCAGGAAATCTTCCGGGTGCTGGAGCGGCTGCGCAATGAAACCGGCATGACCATCCTGCTGGTGGAGCAGAACGCCAAGGCTGCCCTGAAACTTGCCGACCGCGGTTATGTGCTGGAAACCGGGAAAGTGATCCTGGAGGGTGTCGCCGATGAATTGATGGAAAACGCCGATGTCAAACGCGCCTATCTGGGGAAAGATAAACAGGAAAAAAGTGACGGGTAATTCGGTTAAGGAGTCTTATCGTGGGAATCAGGGATATACTGGTACATCTTGATGATTCAGCCGCCGCGGAAGGCAGGCTGGAAGTGGCAATTCTCTATGCCCGGAAACATGGGGCGCACCTTCGGGGCATGTTTCCGATCACCCATGCCTATTACGAATCTCGCGGAATCGGCGAACGCACCATTCAGGAACGTGTGGAGACAATGTTCCGGGAGAAGACGGCGGCCGCCGGTGTGTCTTCCGAATGGGTTTTCGCTGACTCGGTGGTTGTCGGCGCCAGTGTTTCGGATATAGTGACCACCCAGGGGTACTACTCGGATCTGGTAATCGTCGGCCAGACCAACGAGCGCACGCCCGGTCTGAATACCCCCACGGACCTCCCGGAGCACGTGGCCGTGGCCTGTGGCCGCCCCGTGCTCGTCGTGCCGTACGCCGGAACATTCGAAACCGCCGGCGACCGGATCATGATCGCCTGGAGAACGGGACGGGAGTCGGCCAGGGGGCTGCACGACGCGATGCCGCACATCGAAACGGCCCACCATGTCTCGATCGTCGGTGTCGGTACGGAAGCAGCGCTTTCAGGGAACGACAGTCACTTTGCGAACGTTGGCGGCTATCTTGCCCGGCACGGGGTAACGGCTCGAACCGAGCTGATTTGCACCGGCAGGCTGCCGGTCGGTGACGCGATTCTCAACCAGGTATGCGAACATACGGCCGACCTGCTGGTAATGGGCGCATTTGCCCCGACCCGCCGCGGGACGATTGTCCTGGGTGATGTCGCCAGGCATGTGCTCAGGTACCTGACCGTTCCGGTTCTGTTGTCCCATTGATGTGAGTTGTAGCTATGGAGAAACACCGGGGGCACAGAACCTCTGGGTAGCATTTTACCGGCAAGGGAGACGTATATGAAACTAAAACAGTTATCAATTTTTCTGGAAAACGCACCGGGCCGTCTCCATGAGGTGACCAAGGCCTTTGGCGCCGCCGGCATAAATCTTCGGGCCCACTGTATCTGTGACAGCTCTCACGATTTCGGGGTGCTCAGAATACTGGTTTCCAATATCACTGCCGCCCGTGGCCTCATCATGGAGAAGTATATTCCGGCCCGCGTTGACGATGTCATCGCCATAGAAATACCGGATACTCCCGGCAGTCTCTCCAGCGTGCTCGAACTGTTTCTGGGAACCAAGGTGAACGTGGAGTACATGTATGCCGTGGCGGGCGCCACGATGGGGAAGGCGGTGATGATCTTCAGCTTCAGCGATAACGATCTGGCGATGAATATTCTGGAGAAAAACGGTGTGCAGCTGCTTGATGCCGGGGCCTTCGGCATTCTCGACTCTCAGGGGTGATGCCGTGAACGTTGTCGTGAAGCCGCATACGTGTATCTTGTTGCCTCTATAAAGGAGCTGCATAATGGGAGAAAGCAGTTATAAACCAAAAAAAATCGCGGTTATCGGTGCCGGTCCGGTCGGCGGGATTGTCGCCGCGTTCCTGGCCCGGGGCGGGTATGACGTAACGCTCTGCGATGTCGTGTCGAGCCTTCTCGAACCGGCGCTTGAGCCTGGCATCATTCTTGAGGGCGCCGACAATTTTCAGGCCAGGGTGACACGTATCGTTACCCGTGTTGACGATCTTGCCGCTGATCCGCCCGATGTCATAATCGTCACCGTCAAGGCCACAGCCCTGCCGCTACTGGCCTCGGTACTGGAAAGCATGACCGGCGAGGGGCGCTATGTGGTCAGTTGGCAGAACGGCATTGATACGGAACGAGTCCTGTCGCAAAGCCTCGGTGTCAGGTCGGTGATGCGGGCGGTGGTCAACTTCGGCAGCTTTCTGATCGCTCCGGGGCATATCAAGGTGGCATTTCACCATCGTCCCCATTTTCTCCAGGAACTGGACCCCGCCTCAAAGGATGCGGCTATCGGCATCTGCAACGTACTTACCGAGTGCGGGCTGGATACGCATCATACGGACCAGATTCGCAACATGGTCTGGAGCAAGGCGGTCAACAACTCCTGTATGAACCCGGTCTGTGCTGTTACCGGTAAGACCATGTTCGAAGTGATAAACGACCCGATCCTCTCCAATCTGGTTGACCTCCTTCTCAAGGAGGGGGTTGCGGTCGCCCGGGCCAACGAGTTTACCCTGGGTCCGGATTTCTACCCGTTTTGTGTTGACTACATCAAGGATGCCGGTCACCACAAGCCGTCCATGCTTCAGGACATCGAAGCGGGACGAAGGACGGAAGTGGATTTTATTAACGGTAAAATTATCGAATACGGCGTTCGGGCCGGTATTGCCACTCCGTACAACGTCGCGCTGCGGGCGCTGGTCAAGGGACGAGAACCGCACTGACAAACCGTGCGGCTTTCTCAGCGGCATCACAAATATCGTTGAGAAAGTCAGTACTGTTACGCTCGCTGGCTTTCATACCGTCACAACCTCTGACAGAATCCGTTTCCCAATTGTCGGCTTCAGCGTTCCACGTTCAACCAGATCAACACAAAGCCCCAGGTGAGTGGCAATCTCTCGCTCCAAGGTGACAAAACCAATCAGAGTAACCGGCGCATCTTCATAAAATTCCACCAGCAAATCAAGATCACTTCTCTTGGTTTGCGTCCCGTGGAGATATGAACCAAAAATACCAAGTGACTTAATGCCGTATCTCCGACGCAGGTCGGGCAATTTTTCGTGCAGTTTATTCTGGATAACTTCCATTTTGTTCAGTTGTGAATGGTTAACAACTGTCATACAATCCTCCCACCAATATCATCCGTACTGGCTGTTTCTAGCAATTTAAGCCGTTGCTCAGCCGGAATGAAAGTTTGTCTGCAAAACTATGAATGGATTTGTTAATAATTTTAGGATATTACAGCTGCCCTCTTTTGCCACCTAAAATAAAAACCAAAAAACTGTTTCAGGATGGGGTGTCATGAGGAACAAAAAACTTTAAAACGGCGTAACTACTCCCCCCGCCGGAACCGTGTCCTGTAGTATTATTCCTACATACTGTCAGCAAAACCGTACAAAATTTTCATATTTCCAGCTATATACAGACTAATAAAAGAGGCAGATAGTGTGTTCAGGATATCCATGGCGTTTTTTCTACTACCGTCCCGACTGGAGTAACTGATGGCACACATTCTGATAATTGATGATGAACCGCACATCCGCACTATCATAGAAACATTCCTCGCGCGTGACGGCCATGAGGTCGATCTTGCCGAGAACGGCAAAATTGCTCTGAAACTGGCAGAACTCAAAGCCTATGATCTGGTGATTACAGATGTCATTATGCCGGAAAAAGATGGACTTGAAGTCATCACCGGGTTTAAACGGATCATTCCGGGAGTCAGGATTATTGTAATGAGCGGTGGCTCAGTCGGACTCGACGTCCCGTACCTCCTGAATATGGCTCAAATCATGGGGGCAGACCGGGTATTATCAAAACCTATCGACTATACAGAACTTCAAACCATGGTGAAGGACGTTCTGGCACTGTAGGATGGTTGCTTAAGGGAAGTTTTACATGAGCTCAACATCCAAATCGGCCAAGAAACTGCGTCAACGGGTAGAAACAGAGCGTCTGGCCAATAGTGCGGTATCGGTGCCGCTCACTCTCGAAGGGACGGTTAAACTCCTCCACGAACTGCAGGTGCATCAGATCGAACTGGAGGGTCAGAATGAAGAGCTTCGCCGGATACGGGAAGAATTAGACCTGGAAATTGCCCGGCGTCAGCAACTGGAAGAAACACTTGAAAAAAGTGAACAACAGTTGCTGCTGTTCATAGAACATGCACCGGCGGCATTGGCTATGTTCGACCGGGATATGCGTTACTTGCGTGTCAGCCGGCGCTGGCTGAGTGACTATGGACTCAATGGCCGCAACGTCTATGGGTTGTCTCACTATGAAATTTTTCCGGAGATACCAGAGGTGTGGAAAGAGGCCCATCGTCGCGGCCTGTCAGGTGAAGTTCTCCGGGCTGCCGGTGACCGCATCAAGCGGGCTGATGGCACTGTGCAGTGGGTAAGATGGGAATTACGGCCATGGACAGATTCCTCCGGAACTATCGGTGGAATCGTTATTTTTTCTGAAGACATCACCGATCGCAAGAAGGGCGAAAATGCACTCAAAGCAAGCGAGGAGCGTTATCGCACATTATTTGAAATGGAGTGTGATGCGCTCTTTTTGCTTGACTGGGAAACCGGCACTATCATGGAAGCCAACGCAGCTGCCGTCATAATGTACGATTATACGAGGGAAGAGCTTGTGCGCCTGAGTTCTTGTGACCTGTCTGCCGAACCAGCCATGACATCTGCGTCCATTCGCAATAATGAATTAAGAGTCCCGTTGCGGTGGCATCGCAAAAAAGACGGCACGGTATTTCCCGTCGAAATAACGGGCAGATATTTTGATTATCAAGGGCGGAAGGTTCAGGTAGCAGCCATTCGGGACATAACCGCGCGCCTGGGCGCCGAAAAGGAAATGACGAATCTGAATCAAAAACTGCACGCCTTAAGTGAACATCTGCAGACCGCTATCGAACAGGAACGCCTTGCCATTTCCCGTGATATTCACGATGACCTTGGTCAGGAACTAACTCTCATGAAGCTGGATATTGAATGGCTGAAAAGCAGGTTGCCGGAAGATAATCACGACCAGCATATACGGCTGGATGAGATAAACGGATGTGTCGACAAATTCACCGCCACGGTGCAGAGAATAGCCGCCAGTCTTCGTCCCCCGCTTCTTGACAATGCGGGGTTGACGGCGGCCATAGAATGGCAGATTGATGATTTCAGGAAACGCTCCGGACTGAAATGCTTTACGATGCTGAATGATGAGGTAGAACCGCTGGATATGGCAAAATCAACAACAGTAATGCGCATCATTCAGGAGGGACTGATCAATGTTACCCGCCATGCCAGGGCCACGGAGGTAATTATTTCGCTCTGTAAAAATGACAGCGGACTGCTTCTGGAAATATCCGACAACGGGTGCGGAATAACTCCCGAACAGGTGGTTTCTCTGAAATCTATTGGCCTGATAGGGATGCAGGAGCGCGCCTACCTCTGTAGCGGAGCTCTTAAAATCATCGGCGCTCCGGGAAATGGCACGACGTTGACACTGACGATTCCACTGGAGACAGGAGAAAGCAGAGTATGAGAAAAATACTGTTTGTTGATGATCATCCCATTGTCAGACAGGGGATAATCAGGATCATTCAGGAGATGCAGGACCTGGATTTTGAGTTCGACGAGGCAGCTACCGGAGAGCGGGCCATAACAATGGTCATCGCCGGTTGCTATGACCTCGTGCTGCTTGATATCGGCCTTCCTGACCAGAGCGGGCTGGACGTGCTGAAGAAGTTACATCAGCATGACCCGCAACTACCGGTCATCATATTGAGCACCTATCCTGAGGAACAGTATGCTGTGAAAGCCATTCGGCTGGGTGCTTACGGATATATCAACAAAGGCAGCGCAACAACTGAGCTCAAGAACGCCATCAACAATGCCATGGTCGGCAGGAGATATATAAGTCTGACGCAAGCTGAACTCCTGGCTGAAGTCATCCATGATAGTCCCGGCGCCAAACCTTTGCACCATGCGCTGACGGAACGGGAATGTCAGGTTGCATGTTTGATAACTTCCGGCATGACACTCACCCGAATAGCCGACACCCTTTCCAAGAGCGTAAGTACCATCAGTACCTATCGCGCACGAATTCTGGAGAAATTACAGCTCCGGACCACTGCCGATATTATCAATTACTGCCTGCGCCACAAGCTCACCATGTAGTTGCATAAGGAAGTTTACATGATTTCAACATCAAAATCGGCCTTGGAACTGCGTCAACGGGCAGAAACAGAGCTTCTGACGATTGGTGCGGTACCGGCGCCGCTCACCCTCCAGGAGATTAAAATGACCATCTCGTTTACTCAAGCTGATGCCTTAGCATGTTTAGAAGAAATCGACGGCGCCACACTCGATACTCTTGATTTTGGTGTGATCGGGATAAATGGTGGCTCTCTCGTGTGCAGGTACAATGCCTTCGAGTCTACATTTGCGGGAGTCAGGCAATGTGATGCTCTGGGGAAGAATGTATTCACGGAACTTGCCCAGTGCATGAACAACTTCATGGTTGCAGTACGTTTCGAAGATGCCATATCTGAAGGTAAACCACTGGATGAAACTATCGATTTTATGTTTAGTTGGCGTATGCGACCCACCAGCGTACAGCTCAGACTGCTCTATGCGCCGGATTATTTGACTCGATACATATTGGTAAGGCCTCGGTTGCAAACAGTATGACCTCTCTTGATGCGGACAATAATGAGCTGTTGGCTTTTTTATACCTGATGCCCGTTGCCGTGGTCGGAATAGCGGCGGATGGCGACATCAAAATGCTTACACCACGGGCAGCGGCATTGATCACTCCTCTATCCCGTGACGGTGATTTCAGTAATCTTTTTTCCATTCTCGATCCGATAACACCGGAGGTGCGGGAGTTGATACACGGATACGAAGGCACTTGCGGGGTCATATGCAATCATCTGACAGTGCCTGTTGCTGCCAATACGGTAGGCCGTCACACCATGGTATTTGATATCAACATTCATAAAATTGATGCTGACAATCTGATGGTCATGTTTACCGATATAACTA
>CAIYZD010000005.1 GCA_903930585.1 uncultured Geobacteraceae bacterium
TGTACTCTCAAATGATGAGATCGGCAAGCTGGCCACGGTACTAAACGATATGTCGGAGCGGATTGAAGATCAGGTGCAGCGTCTCTCTGAGGAAAAACAGCGCCTTAATACCATATTGCGCAGCATGGGTGAAGGGGTCATGGTAACGGCCCCCGATGGTGTTATTACTCTTGTTAACCCCGCCTTCCGCCGTCTTTTTTCAATTACCGGTGAAGTAGAAGGAAAAAAACTGGTGGAGATATCCCGCCACCCTGACCTGCTGGATGCTTTTAACGATCTTGGCAAACCGGATGTCAACGAACTTGTGCGAGAGATTTTTCTGCAGCCAAATGATTGCACTCTTTTTACACATTGGGTCCCTCTGAAGGTTGATGGGGTCAGGCAGGGAGTTGTTGCCGTATTCCACGACATCAGCGACCTGAAAAGATCGGAGAATATGCGCCGGGACTTCGTTGCCAATGTATCTCATGAGCTCCGGACTCCGGTAACGATTATCAAGGGGTACGCTGAAACGTTGCAGGACGGAATCTTGCGAGATGATCCGACTCGCGCTCTCCGTTTTGTAGAAATCATCTCCACTCACTCGGAACGACTGACCAGCCTGATAAACGATATTCTCACACTTTCGAGCCTTGAAACAAAAGAAGCGTTTCTTGAACTCAACCCGATGGATGTTTCCGGAACTATCGCCAAGGCATGTATGCTGCTTCAGGAACGTGCCGTGCAGAAAAAAATTACGATACTGAACGAAACCCTCAGCGGTGTGTTACCGCGAGTAATGGCTGATCAGGGACGACTGGAGCAGGTAGTGATCAATCTTCTTGACAACGCCATCAAATACACGCCCGATGGCGGGTCTGTCCGCCTGTTTACCGAAGATATCGGTGAATATGTCAGGGTATCGCTGGCGGATACCGGTATCGGCATTCCATTCAAGGATCTGCCGCGTATATTTGAACGTTTTTACCGGGTGGATGAGGCACGAACCCGTGAACAAGGTGGAACCGGACTTGGGCTGGCGATCGTAAAACATATCGTGCAACTTCACGGCGGCACTGTTTCGGTAACCAGCGAGTCCGGCTCAGGTTCGGTTTTTTCATTTACCATCAAAAAAACGTGATTCTTCGAGCAAAGAATTAACCAACATTTTCCCAACCTGTAACATCGATGGAACAATAGTCTGCTATAGTGCAAAAAATAAATTGCAACAAACTAAAAGGAGGAACCATCCAATGCTTAAGAAGTCAATCCTGACCGCACTGCTCGTAACGGTCACCGCAGTAGCAGCCCATGCAGCGCCTACCGCTGTCGACAGCAAAATCGCCAAGTACAAATCCGCGTCCGGTGTAGCCGGGAACCTGGGGAGCATCGGCTCCGACACCCTCAACAACCTGATGACCTACTGGGCCGAAGGATTCAAGAAAAAGTACCCCAACGTCAACATCCAGATCGAAGGAAAAGGATCCAGTACGGCGCCTCCGGCGTTGATCGCCGGAACGTCCCAGTTGGGACCGATGTCCCGCGAAATGAAGGCTACCGAAATAGAGCAGTTTGAAAAGAAATACGGTTACAAACCGACCAAAATCGGCGTGGCACTTGACTCACTGGCCGTGTACGTCAACAAGGATAACCCACTCAA
>CAIYZD010000006.1 GCA_903930585.1 uncultured Geobacteraceae bacterium
ATCATCCGCGTAGGGGCACGGCGCGCCGTGCCCTTACGATGCCGGCATAAGAAGAAATGGGACAATTTAAAGGAGTCAAGTAGGGGCACGGCGCGCCGTGCCCCTACAAAAGGAGATGATCAGTATGTCCCACAAATATTTCACAGATGAAGGTAACAGCACCAAAAAAACGAAAATTCTTTGCGTGGATGACGAACCGCAGAATCTCATTCTTATGGAGGCGCTTCTATCACCCGGCGGCTATGAGATTGTGTCGGCAGCGGATGGCGCGGAGGCTTTGGAGATAATCCGAACGGAGAAGATAGACATCTGTCTTTTGGACGTCATGATGCCGGGGCTGGATGGTTTTGAGGTCTGCCGCCTGATCAAATCCGATGAAGAACGGACCAATATTCCGGTTATTATGGTCACAGCGCACGGCGATATGGAAACGCGCATTCAGGGGACTGAGGCCGGGGCGGAAGATTTTATATCCAAACCATTCGATACTGGCGCGGTACTGGCACGAATTAAGATGCTGTTGCATGCCAAGTCGCAAAATGAACGCCGCACGACGCATCTCTCGGAAAACCTGGAGGTGTCGGCACGCAAGGCGGCAGATGCTGACATTCGTAATTTCGCCAGACGCGTTATTGAAATGGAAGAGGAGCTCAGGAAAAAGGTCGTCTCAGAGCTTCAGGATAAGATCGCCAGCAACCTGACGGCCGTCGGCATAAACCTCGCGTTAATAAGTGGCGAGGCAGCACATCATGACCCGAAACAACTCCATGAAAATGTACAGCATACGTGCCGATCGTTTACAGAGATAAGCCGGAGCCTCAGAGGCATTGTGAACGACCTGAGACCTTCAGCACTTGATGATTTTGGTTTGCTGCCGGCTCTGCGCTGGTACGCAGATGATTTTTCAAAACAGACCGGCATAGCGGTGCTTATTGAGGCCGATGAGCATTTCCCCCGTCTGAAAGAGGAAAAGGAAACGGCTCTGTTCAGAATAGCCCAGGAAGCGCTCATGAATGCCGCAAAACACGCTGATACGCCGACTGTGACAATCAAGCTGCATCATGATGGCACTGTCATCGAACTTGCTGTTGTTGATGAAGGTAAAGGTCGCACTGCTGCGTCCTCCTCGCCTGTTCAGGAAGGGAGTGGCTGGGGGATGAAAATTATGCGTGCGCGTGCAGAATTGATCGGCGGGCAATTTTTTGTGGTTTCAGTGCCCGGAAACGGTACCGTGGTGTCGGTACTGTTACCAATACTGGAGTAGAAAGATATGATAAACGGAAACACGCAGGATAAAGAGTACTTGAAGAGCCTCACCATCTTGTATGTCGAAGACGAAGAGGACTCTTTTAAACAATTCAGCCAATTTTTATCCCGGTATTGCGGAACATTGCTTGCCGCCCGAAACGGTGCAGAAGGGCTGGAGCTCTATCGGACTCAACTACCGGATATTGTTATAACCGACATACAGATGCCGATCATGGACGGCCTGACTATGGCGCAGAAAATCCGCGACACTGGCCCTTCAGTGCCGATTATAGCCATTACGGCTTTTGAACAGATCGACCACCTGAAGCGGGCCTTTGATACCGGTATAGATAAATATGTCAGCAAGCCGGTTGACATAGTCGTTCTTACCAATAGTTTGATCGATTGCGCCCACAATTTGAGGGTTGAGCGGCAGTTGTATGAGAGTGAAGAACGCTTCAAACAGTTATATGAAGAGCAGAACAGGCTTAATCTGCAACTTGCTGAGAGCAATCGGCGCTTGATGGAGGCTTTGTACATCAAGTCTGACTTTTTAACCAATATGAACCACGAATTTCATACTCCACTCAATTCGGTAATCGGTTTTTCCGAAGTACTGCAACGCCAGGAGTTCGGTGCAATTAATCAAAAACAGCAGGAATATGTATCGTATATCATTTCCAGCGGTAAACGCCTGCTCACGCTGATAGACGGCGTTCTCGACCTCTCCAGTGTCGAATCAGGCACGATGGAACTTCTTCTTGTTAAATGTTCACTGGCGGAAACGCTAACGGCATCTTTGGCAATGCTCGAGGGAAATGCCCTGAAAGGTGGGGTAGATCTTACGCTGGCACTTGCTCCGGAAGCCGAAGTAACCATTATGGCGGACCAGACGAAGCTGAAACAGATCCTTCATAACCTGATCTCCAATGCGATCAAGTTTACGTTACCAGGCGGAAAAGTGTGTGTAAACGCACGAATAACAGGTGGGCAAGGCGCTCATGAAAATTGTATCGAAATTTCCGTCAAAGACACAGGCATTGGCATCAGGGAAAATGACATTCCGAAGCTTTTTCAGCCCTTCACTCAACTGGAACCGGCATTTAGTAAAAAATACAATGGTACCGGCCTTGGCCTGGCTCTGACGAAACGACTGGTGGAACTGCACGGCGGTAAAATCTGGTTGGAAAGTGAGTTCGGAGCCGGAAGCCGTTTTAGTTTCACGCTTCCACTGCTATAGGTGGTGACGGAAAAATCTGCAACAAAGGCGTTGACATCACACAAAACCGTTCCTGAAATGTTACTACCCGCATTTTAAAGAGTGATCCTGCCACCAGAGGCTTGAAAATTCTTGCTCTGACACCCCTTGCGATGTAGGGTGTCAAAGAAGAATTAATAGCGGCCGGATTTGACGATTACCTTTCCAAGCCGATCAACTCTGATGAAATATCAGACCTTGTCATGCAGTGGCTGGCTGGATGGAGAGACGACGGTATGAACAGTAGAATTTTCAGGAGGTTTTGGGATGAGTAATCC
>CAIYZD010000007.1 GCA_903930585.1 uncultured Geobacteraceae bacterium
GCCGGCATCCGCTTTATAGCGGCAAATAATCGAGTAGAGGTTGTTGTCGTCATGTGGAATCCGTTTCCTTTGTATGTCTTTCAAACAGTGGTCCTGAGTCAGGCACCACTTGAGCTCCTTCTGGCCGGTTTGCTGATCGGATACTTCAACAAGCGACAGGTATTTTTGCTCTCCAGATATTTCGTTGAAGTATCGCAGCCCATTTGGTGGAATATTAGCCGACTTATGGACTTCCCATGGATGCCCACCACTGCGCGTGCCGTTGCTGACTTTGAAATAAACCTTGCGTCTTGCTTTTCCCTCATGATGGTAATCATCCATATGCCAGCCAAGATCGCTAATTGGCAGGATATAACGCCTCTGAAGCGCTATAAACTGATCTCTGAATTCATCGAAACAGTTGCGTTTGCTTGGAAAATAGTTGAGATTACGCAAGCTAACGTGTTCCGTTTGTACAACGGTCCCAGACAATCCGTGCTTTAAGCCAGGCAAAAAGGTTGTCACCTCACATAAGTACCGCTTTCTATCCTCTCCACACTGGCGACTGAAAGCCTCCCGTGCTTCCGGCACGACATCTTTTGCAGTCAACAGCCGCACCTGCAGGCATTCCTCTGCAATATTACGATTTATCGCATAAAGTGCCCTTACCTCCTGTTCAAAAGCTTGTCTTTCGTTTTCTAATTTGATGTTGGCCATCTCGGGGTCAATTTCGGTCCCGATGAAGTCACGGCGTCTGATTCTGCTCCAGAGGGCTTCTTTTCCGTGGAATTCAACGACCTTGCCATCATTGCGCTCCACGACAAGATTATGACGGGGGAGGGTCGCAGCAAATGGCATAACAATGCCATTGGTGAGAGTCAGGGTAGCGGAGAACAGAGTTACGGGGGCGGCCTTTTTTTGGGCACGTCCGTTGGCTGTTGTGCTTACCCACGCACTCACTTCCGCGCTTTCAATATCAGGATGCTTCTCAAGTGTTTTCTTGATGTCATAATGATGGCGCTCCCTGATCATTTCGGGAGTGGGCGCAACCCGTTGCTGGTTCTCTTTCAAGCATGCCTGGCAAATTCCCACTGAGGCGGTCAGGCGTTCTCCCACTTCTCCCTGTACCAGTCTGCCAATCCTTGTGCGGAGGTTTCTATTGCCTAGCATGGCGGCCAGTGCCGACGCGTTTATAGTGCGTTGGCCAGAAAACTCTTTAGGAGGGAGTTCTGCCCCGGCGTTCTTGAGCAGCATTTCGATACTCTCCACCGAATATCCGGCTGCTTGACGATGAATCAGCTTTGCTTCTTTTACCCGGTCACTCTGTTTGATGCATGAACACTCAAGATTTTTTTGCATAACGGCCTCCCTTTCCAGCCAACCAAGATGGGTGCTTCTGGTTTTATAATACACAGTATAAGGTTTGCCGTCAACAGATATTGTTGTAAATAACCCTGCTATGGTGTGTTGTTGTCGAAATATATTCTTGCATATTAAATATAAACCAGTATATGGTGTGCCATTCTGCAAAAAGGTGTTAATTGGGGTGATATATGTCGATCAGAGACGTGTTTCCGGAGTATGACGCTTTCGAGAAGGGCGTTGTTGTGGAGTTGCGGGAGCAGAGGCGGAAACGTGATATCACACTGAAGGAGATAAGCGGTAAATTAGGCCTGCATTCGAATACGCTCAGTAGGTGCGAAAATCACGTGTTAGGTTTGGGCCTTGACGTTCTTTACGGTTCCGGCACTTGACGGA
>CAIYZD010000008.1 GCA_903930585.1 uncultured Geobacteraceae bacterium
CTTGTTGAAAATGTCAATGACGTCGTGTTTGCCCTTACCCCCTCAGGGATTTTCAGTTATGTGTCACCCCAGTGGAAGCTTGCGTTCGGATATGAGATCAGTGACACCATCGGACAGCCGTTTATGCCCTTTGTCCATCCTGACGATGTTTCCGGCTGTCTTGAATTTCTGTCTCTGGTCATTAGAACGGGGCAAAAGCAGAGTGGTGTTGAATATCGGGTACTCTGCATGGATGGCCATTATCTCTGGTACAAAGCCAATGCATCACTCATAACAGATCCTGTTGATGGCACTCCAATGCTCATAGCCATAGGTCGTGACATCACTGAACGCAAGTTGGCGGAAGAAGCCCTCCGCCTCTCAGAAGAGAAATTCTCGGCGGCATTTCGATCCTCACCCGACGCCATCACAATTACTCGTTTGAGTGACAATGTATTTCTGGAGGTTAATGAAGGGTTTGCCGCTATGACCGGTTACGGCGCTAAAGAGGTCGTCGGCAGATCTCCCGGTGAGCTGAACCTGTTGATAGATCCAGAGCAGGAAGCTCTATTGTTACAAACTATTGAAAATAACAGAATAGTTGTCAATACGGTGTCCCATTTTAGACGCAAGGATGGTTCTGAACTTATCGGGCAGTTATCGGCACGCATCGTAAAAATAGACAACGAGCCATATATCCTCTCTATTACACGGGACATAACCCATCGTGAACAGATGCAAAAGGAACTTCTGAAAGCACAAAAACTTGAAGCCATCAGTGTCCTGGCAGGCGGGATTGCGCACAATTTTAATAATGTCCTCACTGGAGTTATCGGCTACATCTCTTTTGCAAAAAAACATCTGGGTGATCCAGGCAAAGTGCTGCCGCTGCTGGAATCCGCTGAAAAATCTTCCTACCGTGCTGCTGCACTTGCACGGCAGCTGTTACTGTTTTCCAGAGGTGGATCTCCGGTGAGAAGGCCGATTCTGGTTGATGAACTGGTCCAGGAATCAGTCTCACTTTTTCTGACAGGCACTAATGTCAGTGGCACTGTCGACTGTGAACCGGATCAAGTCATACATGCTGACGCACATCAGGTAAGTCAGGCTTTCAACAACATTATACTGAACGCCGTCCATGCCATGCCTGAAGGTGGAATCCTGGCAGTTCGAGTTAACAGTGCGCAGCTTCCAACCGGCAATCGGCACTCACTGCCGGCCGGCGACTATGTTGAAATTGTATTTACGGACAGCGGTTGCGGTATACGAAGCGAAGATCTCCACAAAATTTACGACCCCTACTTTACTACCAAGGAAAGCGGTACCGGTCTCGGGTTGAGCACAACTTTTTCAATAATTAACGGGCATAGCGGGTGCATAGAAATTACGTCTGATGCCGGTAAAGGGACAACAGCAACCATACTTTTGCCCTCTTCTGCGGAGAAACCTGTGGGGGATGCAGCTGCAGCGAAACATACGAGGCAGCGTCGTAAGGTCATTTCCATACTGGTAATGGATGATGAGAAGATGATTCGAGAGCTTGTCGACGCTTTGTTGAGCGGGCAGGGGTATGAGGTGAAAACCTGTGCAACCGGCGAAGCGGCTGTCGAACTTTACACGGCATCCGTAAGGGAGGGGAAGGCATACTCTCTTGTGATACTGGACTTGATCATCCCGGGCGGCTTCGGAGGTGTACAGGTAGCGAAGCTTATTCTCGCCCATAACCCTCAGGCTGTTCTGGTCGTATCCAGCGGATATGCCAACGACCCGGCAGTTGCGGAGTATGAAAAATACGGTTTTAGCGGGGCTATTGTGAAGCCCTATAATTCCCAGCAGTTGGAAGAAACAATAAAACGGTTATTGCAGCGCCCCCGTAAGGTTGCTACGGTTTAGCTCC
>CAIYZD010000009.1 GCA_903930585.1 uncultured Geobacteraceae bacterium
CGATCTCGCCCCCCCCCGCACCCGTGAAGAAGTCATTAAAGATATGGTAAAGGATGCGTCGACCAGTGCAGTCAAAGAAGCAGTGGCCGCAGAAAAGGGCAAAGACGCAGAATCCGGTGCAAATATGTTTGGCGGACAGAACACTGACAAAAGCCAAAATAAGCCGGACACCCCCCTTACGTCCGCTGAAGCCAAAATAAGGGAGCAAGTAGAACAGGGAGTAGCGTCGCTAAGGGCAATGGGTGAGCAGCAGATTGCGGAGATGCGTTCGGTTTCAGGTCCAGATCCGGCTTCTGTTGGCTCTTCTGTGGCACAAGAGAAAGCTCCCACTGAAAAACCGTCTGTCGCCGACCAGCTATCCGCTGCAAAAGCTGAATATGAGGCAAAAATAGCTGAGATAAAGTCTTCCCCGGAGTTTAAGGCCGAGGTTCGTGAGTCTGTTGCCGCTGATAACAAGGTGAATATGAGTGATGGCCCGGAGCCGGGGAAAACGCTGAGCGGCCACGATATTCCAGGTGGGTCTGCTCGTGGTGAAAACAAGCCGGGAGAAGGCATGGATAAAGGCTCCTACTCCGGTGATCAGGGCGCGCCTTCCACTTCCTCTGCTCCGGCCGCAGAGCAAGGAGCCGCTCCGCAGGGGCTTGATGGGAAAGGGAACTCCCCTGCTCCCTCACCGACTGAACCAGATGCCTCTGGTCCGGCAAAAACCGAGTCGAGCAGTGAAGCCCCGGCGCCCGCTGAGACTACTCCTGCTGTTGCTGAATCTGCATCTCCGGCCAGCGCCACTCCGGATACGGCTGCCGATACTTCATCAGTGAAAAATGAGCCTGAACCTGGTCAAGAGCCGCCTGTTGCAGCTTCTGGGTCTGTTACCGCTGCTGAGCCTGCTCCTGCGACTGAGCAAACACCCGCGCCTACCGATACTCCGGAATCACCCAGTTCCGAGCCGGCCGCAGAACCTGCTCCTGAAGCTGATCAAAAGCCGAATGAAGTTGATCCTGCCGCTGTTGCGGCTGCCCCGGAGGAAGCTGTTGCCACTACCGCCCCTGGTGCTGAATCTACGGCGTCGGAGTCAGTTGAACAGGAGACGGTTGTTGCGAGTGATTCTCCTACATCCACGACTCCGGATGCATCTGCAGCTGTTCAGAGCACTGAGCCGGTTGCTGAGACTACGACTCCTGAGCCCACGGTTGCTGAAGTTTCCAGCTCAGACCCCGCACCGGCCGACACTCAACCAGAAAATGTTGTTTCTGATTCAAGAAATTCGACTGAAACACCTTCTACAGTAGAGAGTGAAATTAAGCCAGATGATGTAAAGCCCGATTCTCCGGATGCTTCGGCAACCGCGACTGAAGATAAAACAGCAGAAAAAGTAGAGCCTGGAACTGGTGAAGGACCGGGACAAGAGGCCGCCGATTCAAAACCAGAAACAAGAGAAGACTTCCACGAAAGAATGAGCGCGATGATGCAGAAAAATGAGAATCCTTCTAACGAGCATTCTGCACAGGACCTGGCGGATTATCAGCAGGCACAAAAGTTTATGAATGGCGTCGCTGATACTGTTGTTACTAATGGCGTCACCGATGGGCCGAATCAAACTGTGAATGCCGGTGGAACGTCAGGAGGTCCGGAATCTGGTACGACAAATGTTACCGAACCACCTGCACCTGATGATGATAATACCGCTCCGGGCACAACTACCACCGCTCCTGAACCTCCGGATCTCGATGACGGGCCTGATGTATAGAAAAAAACTGCCAATCAGTGCCGCAGCCTTAAAACCTGCGGCGCTGATAAAAAAATAAAGCCAGAAAAAGGACAACAATATGTCAAAAGAAATCCGCATTATCAATGGTCGAAAGATCTCGAAAAAGTCTGAGGTAGCTCAGTTGAATACCGGCATCTTTCTCGGCAACGCGTCTAATTACTATGCCTACGCAAATGAAGTAGACCTCTATGATCTGAAAACTGAGGTCTTCGGACAGCAACCTGTTTATGTCGATCCTCAAGACTTGAACCGTATCAATCTCTACATCGGTGGAATGGGGAGCGGCAAGAGCAAACTTGGAGATCGTATTATTGATAGTTTTCCAGAAGCCCGTATGCTGCTCGCAGACCCCAAAAGAGAAAGGGTGACCTGGGCTTACGACAAGGACAAGGATGTAATTATCTGTTCTGCTGACAAGCGGGGAGCTTGCCTCCATATTTTCGATGACCTGAAAAAGAGGAAAATTCTCATCAACGAAGTTTTCAAAATCATGGAAAAGAGTCAAAGAGGTGCTGGCTCTGGGAATTCTCAAAACCAAGAGTGGAGCGAATTTATGATGATCCCGGTAAACCTTATTTGCGACAAGGTTTTTACCGCGATGGATAATGGCGCAACCGCCGATAACCTCTACTATGTTATTGCCCTCGCATATAAAGAAGTTGAAGAAGAGTATGCAGCTGCCAAGAACAAGATGATGGAATCCGCTTTGAAAGTTGCCACCCCGATCATCAACGCCTTATTCCAAATGTATTACATTGGCTCTCAGGAAAAGCGGCAATGGGTGTCGATTCTCGATCTTGCAAAATACCGCAGAGTCTTCATCTTGGGCCATCCGAGTTTCAACGCAACCCTCAAACCCATTAACAACGCATTTTTGACTATGTATGCGATGGATGCAATGTCAAAAGACGATGTCCCTGACGACAAGATCACCGAGAACTTGACGTTTTGGTTCCTCGAAGAGTTCCTCTCCGGCATCGATCTTGATGAGAGCCTTCTGACTGAGGTTGTGTCGCAGTGTCGTTCGAAAGGTATCTCCATCCATATGTTCCTGCAAACTCTCGACAAAGAAGCTTCTGACAAGTTGAGGAAGCTGTTATCGCTCATTAAAACAAGCCGCTACCTAAGTTTTTTCTTTAAAACCGGTGACAATGTATCTGCAAAAGAAATTGCTGAGTCGTCCGGCGAGCTGATTTATGAGAAGAGACAAGATATCGCTAACAGCAAAATGTTCGATTTTTTGGGTGGCGATACTGAGAGTTGGTCGCCGGTAAATAGCCACACAATTTCAACACACGCGATGATGGGACTACCGCCCCACATTGCGTATATGCAGGTTGATGACAGGAGAAAGGGGACGATTAGAACATTCATCAAGGCCCCTTATGTCAAGCCAACTGATACGCAACCCGCTTTCATCGAGTCTGAAGTGGCACTCAATGCTCCTTCGCTGCACGTCTTCATATCAAAAATGCCAAAATAACAAGGGAGATAAAAGCCAATGAAAGATAATAATTCAATCGAGCCCGGACAGTTTCAAGAGTTGGCCAACTCTCCGGATGGTGCACCTGGTACAGCATCTGGCACGTTAGCTGGCGGCAAGAAAAAGAGCAAAAAAGGGAAGAAAAAGATCTCTCGGCAAAAGCAGCAGATCCTGTTTACCGCGATTGCGGCGGCAGTTGGGTGGTTGGTGGGGGTTTTACTTTCACTCAATGTGCTCTTTCTTTTGGGTCTGGTGTGCTTATCAGCGTGGGCCGTGTATGTGGGCTTTGCTGTTACTGGCGCAGAATCGAACACAGAGAACGCGCAGATTATCTCCAAAGACCTGCAGGCGGATGTGGATAAGTGGTTTGGTAAGGATATCCGCGACCCCCGGTTAAAAGATAGCTGAGAAGAATTGAGAAGTCAACTACCCACCACCTACCCGCATGAAACCGCGGCTTGAGGTGGGGGCTTGTTACGAGCATTACGGCAGTGCGTAGCAAGCTCGGTTGATTAGCCTCAGTAGCGTGTCGTGAGACACTAATGCTACTACGTTTTCTGAGAATCCCTTCTGAGTATTTTGCAGGAGGGTGTAATAGGCACCTTGGGATCCTCCACACGTCCCAGGCACTGGAGAAACAACAAAACTGTTGCAATCCGGTTGGTTGTCGAGATGACAGCTACTTGCGGTTTTAGTGATTAAACATCGCTTTTTGGGAATGGCGAAGTGTTGCTAACAAAAACCTCAGAAAAACATTGGCGAAGTGGACCAATGGATGCCTTCGGGCATTCACACGAGGCTTACGAGTCCTCGTTAAAAATCAAAAGAAAGGGCCGTCTATATGAAAATATCAAGAGATAAGCAACAGGTTGCAGACAAACCAGAGCAGAAAACCGCTGTGGTATTCGTCCGCAATATGTGGGGCAAAGCAATCAACCCCACCAAGCCTGGCAAAGCTTATCGTCTTGTAAGAGACGGTAAAGCAGTGCCGGTTTGTGCAAAGCCATACCCGGCTCCGCCAGCGCCAACTTATGCCGCCCCGCCACCTCCACCGGTGGTATACGTGGCTCCGGTAGTTTTGCCGGCCGCGCCTCCGCAATTCGTGTTTGTGCCTGAGCTTGGCTACTACGTTGCTGCCGGCGTCGCATTTGACATGCTCTACGATGGCCGCTCATATTATTACCACAATGGCGGTTACTGGTACCGCACTGCATATTATGGGGGAGCCTGGTCACCGGTCGCTCAGCGGATGATGCCACCCATGATCCTTAAATTCCAGATCGGCGACATCCACCGATTTTCGAACAAGGAATTTCATAGATACAAAACTGAAGGTGCTCGCTACCGTGGTAAGACCCACCGGCCGGAAGAGCATCGTGGTAGAGAAGGCGAGCGCGAAAGAGAAATAAAGCGAGAAGAACACCGATAAGGTTTTTCAGGTTTTTTCGAATAGGCACTTGACTTGGTCTTGTGCCTTTTGTTTTTTCCGTGGCACTCTTGCCAGATCAGAACTGCCCGCCATCGTCGTGCCTGCGATAATAACTCCGACCTCAACCGTGGTTTTTGGTTTTTTTAAAGATTTTCTGGAAGCAATTCATTGTCGCCTTAGGCCGTCAGCATCCGGGACTCAGTTAATCGATATTTTCGAATAACTGCCTTTACCGTCAATTATCGCATCGTTTAAGCCAAATAATAGCCAAATATTTCTTGCACTTGCGGTTATATTAAGATATGCCATTCAAAGCTTCCAGGGGCCGCGCCACGGCGAAAGGAGAGTTAGCGCAACGCCTAACCTTCGCCGCCGCACGTTCGGGCAACCTAATCAATTCTGCGAGTCCGTTTTTTGGCTCAGCTTGGCAAAATTCCAGAAATTCCATTTTTTGCCGATAAAAGTCCAAAAGGAGTAAAGCTGTTACCGGACGTCACCACTTTTACCTACTCTGATCCACCGGCCACCGCCGCGCCTGCGACAATAATTACCATCCTCAACATGTAGTTTTGATTTGTAACATTTTATCAGATATGATATAAAAGACCATGGCTGAGATTAAGACTGTAAACAAGTATATGGCAATTTCTTCTAAGCGCGGCAACGGGACACTTCGCTACGAAGTCTGGACAATCAGTGGCGTAGTATCTCGTTACAATCTTGCTTACATCAACCACAAGATATCAAGCAAGGATAATGGACGCGTTCTCGGATATGACAATCAACATGGCGGTCATCACCGACACTATCTTGGTACGGTAGAACCTGTAGATACAACGGACTATGACGAAATAGAAAGACGGTTCGTAACTGATTGGATGGAGATATTGGAGGCGCACAATGAGAAACGTGGTCGTTAAAACCGGGACAACCAAAGAATTCTTTGATCAAGTAAGAAAGAGCTTCCAGCAGATTGATCGTGGAGAAGTCCCGGCCCGGTCGTTTACTCTGACATTCGAAGATCCTGCGGATATGTTTGCTATTATGACACCGGCAAGGCTTGAACTCTTCCGGGCGGCCAAAGCTGAACCCGCGTCGATCACCGCGCTTGCTCATGCCTTAGGACGTGACAGAAGTACGGTCAAGAGAGATGTTGATCTACTGGTTAATGCTGGGTTACTCGATGTGGCAGACATTCCGCTCCGGGGCCATGGTAGACAGAAATTTGTTAGGGCGCTGGCCGATGAAATCCATCTGAGAGCCGTTGTCGCCTGATCTCATTTTTCTTCGGTGAGGTGTGTATGAAAAAAGCACGAACGATTGATAGCCTTCCAAATAAGCTCTGCGGTACATGCCGTCGCGGATGTAAACAGCTCTCGTTTGCCGTTTTATCGATGTGCCCCAGATACTATCCTTACCGGTCAAAGCAAGTCGCAACGAAGACCTGGAGACAACCCGATCTGTTCAGCGCAGCATAGCCGACCACTCTGCAATGACGTCGTCAATGTTTGTTGTTCTGCCATCTTCTATATCGCTAAGCCCTCTCAGAGTGCTTTCGATTTGCCACTCGTTTTTATCAAGAAATCGATTGACGGGTTCTTTAACCAAAATTTGTTTTGCTCTCACATCAACCTCCAAACCTGATCCTTACTGTTAAAAACAATCTCGAACAATCCTTTGTCCGTCTGCAAGCTGTAATGGGACAATTGAGCGCTCCCTTCCATAGATTCCCAGTAGTACGTTTCTTCAGACACCAATGCTTTCTCTCCTGACAGCTCAAACCAGATAACTTTTGGATGTGACCGTTCAGGCGAGTAAACTACGGCAACTCTGATTCCTTTTCCTGCCATGGTTTCCTTGCCTTAGCGTGAGTTTTCGTTCCACCAACAAAGCCAAACAAAAGCCAAAACCAGTGTAGTGTAAACCGCCCTGCCGCCCCACCCGATTGCCACGAAGCTGCAGCGTTACCCAGGTGATCAGGCGCTGTGCTCTACTTTTATTCAGCTTTTCTTTGGCTCTGTTCCAGCTTTCATTCAGCTCTTCTTTGACTTTACCCTGCCTCTGTTGGCTCTGCTTCAGCTCCACTTTTTCCAGCTTTTCCCTGCCATCAAACTTCATTCAGCTTTACCGGCCCTCGGCGCCTCCCCCGCTCCCCCGCCAGTCCGCACTGCCGTCACTCGGCTCGCTTCCATCCAAACTTCTTTCCGCTTTTCTTCAGCTCACTTCGACCAGCAGACTTCATTCAGCTTCATTGTCCGGTGACGGGATCATGACGGCTTTGACGGGATTATGACGGGATCATTGTCGCTTTGACGGGATAGCTCCAGCAGCTCGTCGAGCCCGTAGCCCTTCCCCTGAAAAAATAATTCGTCCCTACGTCAAGAAATTCACCACTCGCACCTTCTATACATAGCACCTCCAAATCCGTCAAAAAATCGAGATCACATGAGCAAAATAATAGACAAAATAAAGTCCCTGGTTGCAGCTGATCCCTCCGATGGAAGTCAGAAAAAAGGGAAGAATGGCACGCTGCTGCTCCGGCACAACCTTCCGGAGACGGTTACCACGTTGCAGGCCGATATCCGGGCAGGCATGCAGTACATGCTCCACAATGAAGTTAATGCGATTTTGGACCGGTTCATGCTGATTGCGTACGGTTTTCCCTCAAGCGATGAATTTCACCATACAACATACCTGGGCAACCTGGAGCATAGCCTTGGCGTGGCCGCCCGGATGATAAAAAGCATTGAAGGCAAGGGTCCGCGCCAGATGCGCCTACGCCGGTTCTACGCGCTGGTCTGCGGACTCGGGCACGATCTTGGTAAGTGTGCTGAGTGGGTGATTTTGACCAGAGGCGTTGATTGCAACCCTTTGATCGACTCTATGGCCCAGTTTACCGGACACTGGGAGAGAACGGCCAAGCGGGAAGGGATCTGGCACAAGAACTCAAGCTTCACGAGCATTTTGATGGTTAACCGCCTGCTTGGGCTTGACGATGCGGCAACTGCCAAAAAGTTTGCATACTCAGATTTATATGATGCGGCAGAATTAAATGACTGTCTCGAAGCTATAGGCCTGCATCATATGCCGCCCCCTGTTGTCATAAATCCCTACCTGCGGGCACTGCTGGTCGCGGACCACGACGATGTTGCCGAATCACGTGGGGAGAAAGTCAACCGCAAGCTTGATGTCGTCAGCACCGGGGTAATTTTTGCCGGAGGCGCTCCTGGGGAGTTTTTCGATCCCACTGTATTCGGCCCTTCTCACGCTACGAACACGAACGCAGCAACAGGGGCAGATCCGGACATTCCAACATTCGAAGAGCCCCCTGCCCCTGCGATCTCGCCCGACGACAAGGCCCGCATACTGCCCGTCCTGGCGCAGTACATGTCGCAGCCAGCGAGTGGATACTACGTAGGCGCTTCCCCAAACGACATGCTCGTTCTCGTAGAGCCGTTTGGCAAGCAGAGCGGCTCCCGTAAGCTTTTGTCTCACTTTATAAAATCTGGCGGGTTTGCATCTGACGCTGATTTTCTGGCGGTGCTTGCGCCGGTGGTCGCGATTGATAGCCTCGACGAAAAAGTGAAGCACATCGCCTTTGGCAAAGAGCAGGAAGGCAAGTTGCTCATAATTGATCTGCTGGCCATTGATCCGGAAGCGGCTCTGCCAGATAACAAGATTGAAGTCATTTTCGACGAAATTGAAGAAATCGACACCCG
>CAIYZD010000010.1 GCA_903930585.1 uncultured Geobacteraceae bacterium
GATCAGCGTGTAATCCGCCTGATTCGCAAATGGCTGAAGGCTGGGGTGATGGAAGACGGGAAAGTTATTCCCACGGAGGTGGGGACTCCGCAAGGAGCAGTTATATCGCCCTTGCTGGCCAACATTTACCTCCACTATGTCTTCGACCTTTGGGCAGACCGATGGCGTCGTCATCATGCCAAAGGAAATGTCATCATCGTGCGCTATGCCGACGATAGTGTTGTCGGTTTTGAGTACAAGTCCGATGCCAACCGCTTTCTCGTGGATATGCGACAACGGCTGGAACAGTTTGCACTGTCGCTGCATCCGGACAAGACCCGTCTGATTGAGTTTGGTCGCTATGCGATTGAACATCGAGCCGCAAGAGGTCTTGGCAAACCGGAGACGTTCAACTTTCTTGGATTTACCCACATCAGTGGGCGCTCCAGACGAGGCACTTTCCAGCTTAAACGGAAGACCCGCCGAGACCGGATGCGCACAAAGTTGAAGGGAGTCAAGGAGGAATTGCGACGGCGGTTGCATCTGCCCATACCCGTACAGGGGAAATGGCTACGACAAGTAGTGAGAGGTTACTTTGCGTACCATGCGGTTCCGACCAATATAGGAAGCATAGCCGCATTCCATCACCATGTTGTAGACCTTTGGCGACGGGCGCTCAGGCGTCGCAGTCAAAAGGATCGCACCACATGGGCACGTATTGCGCGCATAGCTTCAGATTGGTTGCCCACCCCACGAATCCTTCATCCTTGGCCGAGTGCACGCTTTCTCGTCAAACACCCGAGGTGGGAGCCCGGTGCGTAAATCGCGCCCGCCGGGATCTGTGCGGGGGGTACTCCGTAAGGGGTATTCCTACCGCGATAATGACTTTCGGTCCTATGTGCTCTAATTATCTTCGAAACTATCACCAATATCCATTACTTTCCCAATTCGAGTTGGTTTGTATCCGCCATTCCCATAACTCTCTTCATTTCGCTGATTAGTGACTTTATTTCAATGGGCTTAGAGATATAACCATCGAACCCTTCGTTTAAAAATCTCTCCTGCTCGCCAAGTAAAGAATAAGCAGTCAGGGCAATAACCAACTGATGACGGAATGTCCCCTGTTCTTGTTGACGGATTTCCTTCAGCGCCTCCTCACCATTCATGACTGGTAACTGAATATCCATAAGCACCAGATCGAACGAACCATTTGCAAGAGCGGTAAGGCAATCCCTGCCATTTTCTACGGTAACAGATACGTGGCCAAGCTTTCTGAGCAACGTCATCCCGAAAGTTATATTCACCGGATTATCTTCGACCAGCAATATCTTCAGAGGGTTCCCATCCCAAAGGATTGATTGATCTGTTTCTGCATCTTTTCTGGCAGGCAATTTACTGACAATCCGCAATGGAAGAATGAGCTTGAAACAGCTGCCAGCTCCCGGCTCACTTTCAACAGTAATGCACCCTTCCATCAGATCGGCAAGCCTTCGACTGATAGTAAGGCCAAGTCCTGTCCCGCCATAAATACGGGTTGTTGAGGTGTCCTCCTGAGTAAATGGTTTGAAAATCTTTTCCTGTGCCTCACTTGAAATCCCGATACCGGTATCCTTGACAGATATTTGCACAAGCCCGGGAATATCATACATCTCAAGCATTTCTACCGTGATGGTGATAGTTCCCTGTGATGTGAACTTGGTGGCATTGCTAAGTAGGTTGAGAAGGATTTGCTT
Organism: uncultured Geobacteraceae bacterium; assembly: GCA_903930585.1. Lineage (GTDB taxonomy): Bacteria > Desulfobacterota > Desulfuromonadia > Geobacterales > Pseudopelobacteraceae > JACRCG01. The sequence continues at coordinate 1,713 of CAIYZD010000010.1, forward strand.
AATGCGTAGTTGATCACCCATGAATATATTGGGAACATCATCTGCAATCGAGACACTGAGTGAAATGCCTTTTTTGTGAATTAAGGATTTTTGAGTCCGCACGACATCGTGTATTGCTGCTTTCAGGCTGAACTCAGTCGACTCAACAGTTATGCTGCCGGATTCAATTTTGGTGATGTCCCCATATAGTTGACATGTTGCGCCGGTTTGTATTATGATTGTCCGGTCGAAATCATTTTTGCACCGGAGGCAAGCGATGAGCGAGCTTGAA
>CAIYZD010000011.1 GCA_903930585.1 uncultured Geobacteraceae bacterium
CCGCACAACCCAATGGCCTGTCGCCATGGGGATATCCCTGTAGGCGGCGAAGCTCGGAGTACAATAGATGTTATGTTTTGCTGTTATATCAAGCCACCCGGTCCAACCAGTCAGAACATTATGCGGGCACCCCGGCCTGCCTGAGGATATCGACCTTGTATGACGAAAAACAATTACGCGTGAGGCACCCCCAGAACACGCCGGTACCGTAGGCAACCTGTTCCAGAAGGTAGATACCGGTGAAAACGGGAAACGTCAGTCGCGGTTTCTTGACCGCATGATCAACCGCTGCGGCGCAGATAAGAATTACCCCGAACAGTGCCCAGAACAGCGGCACAAACAGGGCAACAGCGATCAATGCGGTGGAATAGTACCGCACCAGATGGTAGCAAAGGTAATAGATCAGGCTCCCGAGTGCCCGCATCCGTCCCGCCAGGATTGCAGTAAAAGTAATGGGCAGACCCTGTCTGGCAATGCGCAACCGGACAGCCGCTGCATCGACGGCCAGCAGACCGGTCGCCGCCATCAGTGGCCAGAACCGCGCAAAAGGCGCGATCAGACAGAGGACAAGCACGAGGGCCAGCAGGGGGGGGATGACCATTCGTTTGCGACGACCTGGATGCAGGATCTGCAACATCCCCTCGGAGGTGCCGTAATCAAACCGCCGGGACATGAAGGAGCGAACGGAGCTACGATGTTCGTGCAGGACATTTCCTGCCGGGAGGTAACAGATGGTCCACCCCTCATCGCGCAGACGCCAGGTCAGATCCACATCCTCGCCCACATGCATGCTATCCTTGAATCCACCGGCGTTCCGGAAGGCGGAGCGCCGGACCAGGAGGTTGCAACTGGGGAGATAAAACGTGTCATTGCCACTGTTGCCGTTTCGTTCACGCGATCCGAGCGAAAGACTGGACATGGCCGCCTCATAGCGATCCACCGCCGATTCGGTGCACATGCCGTCAACCTGTCCCCCCACCGCTGCCAGAGAAGGGTTGGCAAATGCCGGAATCAGTTCGCAGAGCCACGCTTCCGAAGCGGTACAGTCGGAATCGATAAAGGCAAGAATCTCACCACTGGCCATGGCAGCACCGACGTTACGGGCGGCAGCAGGACCCCTTCCGGTTCCGCCCGAAGAGACCAGCAGCGCCCCGCATTCACGCGCCACCAGTTGGGAATCGTCACTACTGCCGTCGTCCACGACGACAATGTGAAGTTTCTCCCGTGGATAGGTAAGCCGGGAGAGAGAGGCAAGGCAGCGGCGCAACTCGTCGGCCCGATTCATCACCGGGATCACAATGCTTACTTCGGGCAGCGTCGCCGGCAGATCGGAAATTGTCCTGACCCGCTCGGCAAAGCCTTTTGCAACCAACTGTTCCATGACGCGCTGTTCCGTTTCTGAGGCGACAATCGGTGAACCGTCAATGCCCCGGCCGACCAGATCGGCCAGAGAGCGGTTCAGGCGCAGGACGCAGAGCGGCGTCTTCGACATGAGAAACATCTCTCCGTCCCGTTCCACCAGCTCCACATTGTGCGACAAGCGATAGTTCATTACGACCCCTCCGCCAAAAGCCCCTCTTCGCGAAAAACCTGCATGAGACCGTTGACCGTGCCATCGACGGAAAGCTGGTACTGTTTTCCCGCACGGGCCTTGATACCTCCCGACAGCAGAGAGAGTATCCGTTCAAAGGCCGGCAGCGACGGATCGGGTGTCACTACCCTGGTCGGGTCGGGGCGGGGAACGCCGAAATCGGCCGCGGCCAGAAAAGCACCGGTAGCGCCGATTTCCCGCCAGGAGAGTCCCAGATGTGTCAGATCCCACTTCTCAATCTGTCCGGAGAGCGCAGCTGTGACAGCATCGACGGATGGATACCGCGGCGTACGTACCTCCTCGAAGAGAATCGCACAGGGAAGCGGGGCAGTAACGATCTGTCGCGCCCCTCGGTCCGACGCGCGCTCGACCTCTACCCGCTCATTTTTGGGGACAAGCGCAACCGTCGCGGTGATACAGGACATGGCAGTTGCGGCAGCGGCAAGGGCGGGAACCGGGTCGTCACCGCGATCCGCCAGGCGGTTGCCGGTACACAGCAGATCCGGCGCGAGAATGGTAACGATACGGGCCAGAATCCGGGCATCCGCCACTGCATCACCACCTTCGATGCCGTGATCCCGAAAGCGGACCGCCCGGTCGGCGCCCATTGAGAAGGCGAGCCGCAAGGTATCGTCAAGACGATCGGGACCTATCGCCAGCACCGTCACCGTGGCGCCGAGGCTGTCTTTCAGGCAGAGCGCTTCCTCAAGAGCCGCCAGATCGGCCGGGTTCGGTATGCGCCGCAGTCCCCGATCGCTGATGGACGCTCCCCGCGCAGTAACACGGGCAGGAGGACGGGGATCGCTGGTCTCGCGCAGCAGGACAAGGATGGTGAGCTTATTGTCGGGCATGGATAAATCTCCAAAATAATGATGAGGGATGAGGGATGAGTGATGAAAGATGAGAGATGCTTGTTTATTTCATCCCTCAACCCTCATCTCTCATCATCGCCTCTAAGTCATTCTATACGCGACCCCGAAACCGCCACGGGGATACCGCCAGCGGGTAAAGGCTTTTCTGTGGCAGACGACATAACAGGTGCCGCATTCCAGACAACCGTCATGCACGAAGGTCATCTTCTGTTCCTCTTCCGACCAGGTATAGCAGCGGGCCGGACAGGAATTGGTGCAGCCGCGGTTGTCGCAGCCGGTGCAGACCGTGGCATCAAGAACGATGTGTGGGTCCCGGTCGATGGTGAAGCTGGTGTTGTCGAAAATTTCGTCGATGTTCATAGTGATCTCCAGGCGGTAAAGGCGTCGGAGATGGCGTTTTTCAAGCCCACTTTCTTCTTCACCTCCCGCAGGACGAGTTTGGGTATGCTCGTCTTGGGGGTGCCGTCGATGCGGTAGATATGCTCCATCATGCTGCAGACCAGATCCGGGTATTCATTGTAGATCCGGTTGATGTGAAGCATCTTTGGAGCGTTTTTAAATCCCTTCAAATCCTGCATGACCCAGCTGAGGTCGAGCCGTTCCTTGTAGCGTTTGAGCGTATTTTTAGTAAAGTCCTTACGCTCGTGCGCTTCGACAACGGTCTTCCCCGCCAGGATGCCGGAGTGGGACGCGAGATTGATCCCCTCCAGGTTGACACCGGTGGCGTTACAGAGCGCGGCGGCATCGCCGGCAACCAGAATTCCGTCGCCAACCAGTTCCGGAATCATGTCGTAGCCACCTTCGGGGATGACATGGGCCGAGTATTCCTGAAGCCCCCCTCCCCTCACCAGTTTGGCCACCTGCGGCTGCTCCATGAAGGAATTGAGCAGGTCGTAGGGGGTTTTCCCGCTGGTGCGCAGACTGGCCAGGTGAAAGACCAGCCCTATCGAAAGGGAATCGTAATTCGTGTAGAGAAAACCGCCGCCGCGCACACCGCCGGTGCAACCGACGAATTCGTTGGCAAATCCCTGGTCGCGGACCAGGCCGAAGCGCTCGTCGATCATTTCGCGGGGCATGTCGATCAACGCCTTGACACCCACCGCCATCTGATCGGCATTGAACACGGGGCGGCGTAACCCGGCTTTCTGAGCAATAAATGACAGGACTCCATCGGCGGCTATTACTACCGGTGCATTCAGTTGTCCGCTCCGTCCCAGGATCGAGACCCCGGCGATCCGGCCGTCTTTGTAGATCAAATCTTCCACCGTGGCACGGGTGATCAGCGTAGCGCCCGCCTTGACGGCTTCTTCGGCCAGCCAGCGGTCGAAGCGGGGGCGAAAAATGGTGTAACCGTTGTAGGGAGCACGATCGAAATTGACGGTTTCATGTTGAACGTGAAAACTGGCTTCCCCGGTCATGAAGGTGGTCCCCTTCTTGGAGATGTGCCGTTCCAGCGGCGCAGTGGTCATAAAATCCGGGAGAAGCTCTTCGATTGACGTCATACGGTGCAGAATACCGCCAAACATATTTTTCTCGCCCGGAAAGGTGCCGCGTTCCACCAGCGCCACATCAAGTCCGGCACGGGCCATGGCCAGGGCGGCCGATGAACCGGCCGGACCGGCGCCGATAACAATTGCCTGATAGGTTTTACTCATGGCGCTCCTCCGATTGTTGCTTTGACCCGGCTCAGCAGGCACGGCAGCACCTCTTTCAGATCGGCCACGAACCCTTCATCGGCGTTCGGAAATACGGGAGCTTTTGCGTCGCTGTTCACCGCCACGATCCGGCGGGAATCCTTGATTCCCCCCACATGATGCATGGAGCCGGAAATGCCCAGGGCAACGTAGAGCCGGGGGGTCACCGTGCGACCGGTCTGTCCGACCATCCGTTCAAAACCGGTCCACCCCAGGTCGTAGACCGGACGGGTGACGCCGAAGGAGACGTTCAGGAGTTTGCACAATTCTTTAAGCTGCTCGAACGTGGCCGGGTCGCACCCTTTGCCGGCGCTGAAAATGACTTCCGCCTCGGTCAGGTCAACGGTCTGCGGATCTGCCGGGATGCGGCCTATAATCGTCGGCAACGCGCCGGAAACGGGAGCACCAGAGTGCCAGCCGGTTACAACCGGAGAAGAGGGACGAACCGTAGACAGGAGTACCTGGCTCAACGCACGGAGCGGAACCGTGGCAACCAGGGGGCACGAACCATCCCACACCCTGGTTTCCGCAATCCGGACTCCCAGCGCCCTGCGGGAAAGCCGCACCCCGTCCGGACTCGGCCGGACCGTTACCAACTCCGTCATAATGGCGGCACCAAGCTCATGAGCAACGACCGGCGCCATGGTTGAGCCAAGATCATTGTGGGGTAACACGATAACGGTGGCCGCTTCATCACGAGCCAGTCCGGCCAGGCATCTGCCGAGCAGTGCCGGGGTATCGAGCAGTGTTTCCGCGGCTTCCACACAGGTAATATACGGGGTGCCGTAGGCGCCGAAGGCGGCCAGCTGCGCACTGTCGGGGGTGACCGCTACAGCCACCCCCCACGAGGCATCAAGAGTACCGGCAAGACGCGCCCCGTAGGAGAGCAGCCCGCGTCCGGTTTCATCGAGTTCACCGCCGGGGAGATCGACAAAAACAAGTATTTTGCCGTTGGCGCCCATCAGATCTCCCTCCCGAGTTTATGCCCTTCCCAGATAGCCATATCGACCTTACGGGGGGAAACACAGTCACCGATCCGGTACAATTCAGGCACCTTACCCTTCAAACTCATGTACAGGTCGTCGTCCACCTGCTGTCCCATAACCAGAACGAGGGAGTCATAGGGACCCCAGTCGTACCAGACGTTGGAGTAAACATTGAACCCCTTGACACTCTTGGCCCCTGCTTCACCGCCGACTTCCATCACGGCGATATCCGGGGTAAAGGTGACCCCCTTCTGCAGCAACCGCTGGCGTGACGAGTAGAGGTCCTGGGTCGGCCCAAGCTCGGCACAGATGAAGAGGCTTGAGGTGATCATGTCGAGCTTTTTCCCCTGGTTGGCTATGAATTCGGCGGTGGCGGTAGCACGCTGGTGACCGTCGTAGTCGATCAGACAGACTCTCTCGCCCAGATCCGCTTCGCCGTTCAGCACCTGCAGGATGTTGAAGATCGCCGGGCCGTCGGCCCCACCCACCGGATGTTTCTTGGGGATGCTGCCGGTAGCCACGATGATCACATCCGGCTTCCCGGCCAGGAGCTGTTCGGTGGACGCATTCACGCCGAGCTTTACGATCACGCCGGCTTTGTCCACCTGAGGTTTTTCGTTCCGTATGATGACACCGAACTCGTCGCGTCCGGGCCCCTTCATGGCGGTCACAACCTGCCCTCCAAGGGCCTCGTTCCGGTCGATGAGGGTAACGTTGTGGCCGCGCCTGCCGGCCATCTTGGCAGCCCACATGCCGGCCGGACCGCCACCGACAACAGTAACCTTCTTCTTCACGCCTGCCTTTTCAAGGGTCCCCTCGCCCCATTCCTTTTCCCGGCCAACCGCCGGGTTCTGGACACAGCCGAGGCTTTTGTTCATGCCGATCCGGCCGATACAACCCTGATTGCAGGCGATGCAGGAGCGTATGTCTTCCAATCTTCCTTCCTGCGCCTTCCTGGGAAGGAACGGGTCGCAGATCAACCCACGGCACATGCCGATCATGTCGGCCTGGCCGGCGGCCAGTACCTTTTCGGCCATGACCGGATCGTTGATCCTGCCGGTGCAGAAGACCGGCAGTTTGATTTTCTCACGAATGCCGGCTGCCAGTGGGATGGTATAACCGAGCGGAGTATGCATCGAGCCTTCCACCAGATAGAGGTTGTAGAAAGTGGCGATGGAAAGGTCCATGAAATCGATCAGACCCGTTGCCTCAAATAAGGCGCAGATTTCCTGCACCTGGGCCAGATCGAGTCCGCCAGGTATCATTTCGTCGGCACACATCCGGATTCCGAGGGTAAAGTCGCTGCCGACCGCCTTCCGTACTGCGGAGATAAACGTGAGCGGCGCCCGCATCCGGTTTTCCAGGCTCCCGCCGTATTCGTCGCTGCGGTAGTTGGTGAGCGGCGAGAGAAACTGGCGTGCCAGACTGGAGTGACCGAACTGGATCTCTACTCCGTCGAAGCCACCTTCACGCACATGGATGGCGCTTTTGGCAAAATATCGGGCTACTTCCTCGATGTCCTCCGGCTCCATTTCCTTCGGGGTCTCCCGGAACAGAACGTCCGGCACCGGACTGGGTGCCCAGATCGGCAGCCGGGAGATGCTGCCATCACCCTGCTGGCCATTGTGATTCAGCTGGGCGAAGATCTTGGAGTCGTACTGATGCACGAAGTCCGTGACCTTCTTAAAACCGGGAATCACCTCCGGGTGGTAGACATCGATCAGCTTTTCGTAGGCCATATCGGTCGGATGGACCGTCAGTTCCTCGGTAATGATCAGACCGGCTCCACCCTTGGCCCGCTCGCCCCAGTAGTACATCTGCTTTTCACTGGGAAGATTTGCGACCGCCAGATTGGTCAGGTGCGGCTGGAAGGAAATGCGGTTCTTCACCTCGGTAGTACCAATTTTGAGGGGCGAGAACAGATTGGGAAACATCATGGTGGTTGCTCCTAACGTTTACGCTGCCGCTTGCAGCCGATTGTCGGCAATGGTCGTCACGCAGCGCTCTAGGCACTCGGGATCACCGCCGTTGATATCATTTTTCAGGTGCCAGGCAACGGCCGGACAGCCGCCATGGCACTGATCGAAACGCGTGCATTCTTCACAGGAATGGATGCGTAGATTACGAAAGGAGGCATAGATCTCCGACCCGTCCCAGATTTCCTGAAAACTGGTACTGCGAAGATTACCGGCCTCAAAACGGTCGCTCTGCAGAAAGGCGCAGGGATACATATGGCCGGTAGGACTGACGCAGCAGGTAAGTTTGGCAGCGCCGCAGAGATTGAGGCCGAGCCCCTGGCGTTCCTGTGTCGTCAGCGAGAAGAAGCTATCGCCGGTCCGCACATCGCCGCTTTTGGCCAACCAGTCGGAAAACGACAGCAACTGCTCCGGCGTCGGCCGAAGCGACTCCCAATTATCCGCTCCACGTCCGGATGGACGGAAACGGCTGACCCGCAACGATACGCCAAGAGAGCGGGCCAGATCGTGCATGGCCGGGATCTCGTCGGCATTATGGGTAGTAAGAACCGTATTGATACTGGTGGGAATTTTAGTGGCAGCAAGCAGCTTGACCGCTTTTATAGCAGCATCGTAAACCCCGGCTCCGCGCACGGCATCACAGGTTTCCCGTTTAGCTCCGTCAAGGCTGACCTGGATGGCAACCAGACGGTTCGAGGCAAATCGCGCCACCCGTTCAGGGGTAATCAGAGTACCGTTGGTGGAGATGCAGGTCATGATGCCCCGTGTGTGGCAGGCTGCAAGAATAGTTTCAAAGTCGGGACGGATGAATGGCTCACCCCCGCCGAAATTGACCTGAAACACACCGGCAGTATGCAGTTGTTCAACGAGATCGAGAGCCTCTGCCGTGGAAAGCTCGTTTTGAGCCGGTTCCCCGGAAGACGAGAGGCAGTGGGTGCAGCGGAGGTTGCACGCTTGCGTGACTTCCCAGGTCAGATTAACCGGGGAACGCATCCCCATTTCGACATATTTATTGCTCATGGAGGAATCCTTTTTCCAGGAGTTGCGTTACGAATTTTTGTAAGGCCTTCTTCTGGGCTTCCGAAGTTCCGACGGGGAATTCATCCCTGGCACGGACGGTTCCGTAATAGTCGGCCGGGAGAAGAGTGCCGGTGGCCGCGAAGAGCAGGCGCGGTCCCTTGCAATCATAAAACAAGAGACCGAACCCCTCTTGCCGCGCGCGACAGGACGGATGCAGCTTTATGCCTGCCGCAGCCATCTTAGTAAACCCCGCAGATGCCGTCGATTGCGAGTTCCTCAACCTGAATTTCCTCAAGGATGCAGGGTTCCTCGGTGTTGCATGACACTTCTGTTACCTGAACTGCAGTTTCCATATTGTTCTCCTTTCCTTCGATGTTGCACCAATTCAGGGTGCTCTGTGGTATGTTTTTTATCATTGCAACGGCAGTGCCAATACATATAACACTGATTTACGCAATTATTTCTGATAGTTAATAACAACATGGCCATCTACGCCATCATGAGTGGGGAGAAATGCACCACTACTCAAGGGTATAAATTGATCCTGAAGGGAGACCATATGTGGCAATTAGCACCAGTGGGGATATAATCCACAATGCTTTAAACCTGCGTTTTGTAATTGAGGGATGATAAGGGGACAGGCTATTGCGGATTAATCAACGGCAGTACGTATCGATAATCCTGCGGGCGATACTCCGCGTCGGCGGGAGCGCGGGGAGAGCGGAAACCGGGAACCAGCGGGCGTCTTCGAGCTCCGAGTGGTCAACGACCAGCTCGCCACCGGCATACGTTGCGACAAAACCGGCCATCAACTGAGAAGGAAACGGCCAGCTCTGGCTTCCAACGTAGGTGACATCGGCAATATCGATGCCGGTCTCTTCCTTTACTTCACGTACCGCGCAATCCTCCAGCGATTCACCAAAACCTGCATACCCGGCAGCCAGACTGTACCTCCCTGCCGGCCACGCCGCGTCTCTGACCAGCAGCAGCTCATCATCGCGTTTGACCAGCACTATGGCGCAGGGGGAAATTTTCGGGAACTGTTTGCTGTTACAAACGGAGCAGAACCTGCCCCATTCACGAACGAACGGCCCGGTTCTGCCACCGCACAGGGAACAGAAACGGCTCTGCTGTTCCCAATTGAGGATCTGTCTGGCGAGCCCGCCGATACCGAGTGTGGCGTCATCAATCGTTTGTACCGCGGCATTGAGCGCTTCCATGACAAACGGCGGCCGGATAGTGATGTTGGAAGCGGCCTGAATGATATGCAGGGGTCGCCCGCGCCATGAGCCGATAGTCAGTGGAACATTAGACGCGATAAGCCAGTCGGGAATTTTCCCCATCGGGAGAGTCAGCCCGGATTCTCCGGCAGACAGAATCAGGTTATTGCCCGAAATGATGACCCAGTATCCGGATGCGGGAGGAGTCAGCGGGGAGTCCGGAATACCGGGAACAAACAAATCCCGTATAAAGACGCTATTAAACGGAATAGCTATGAGGTCGGGATAGCGCGACATTTCGATGACGTTCCTTTCGGATTATATTCCTTCATTACTCCCGGATAACCGGAAGCTGCACGGTAAACTGTGACCCTTCCCCCAGCCGGCTTTCCACCACGATCTCCCCGCCATGACGCGTGACGATATTGTAGGTCAACGCCAGGCCGAGTCCGACCCCCTGGCCGACCTCCTTGGTGGTAAAAAACGGGTCCCAGATACGGTCGATGACATCGGGGGCTATGCCGCTCCCCGTATCTCGAACCTGGACATAAATGGCCTGCTCTTTTTCGGAGCAGGTCGTCGATATTTCTACCAGACCACCACCTTTGATAGCGTGACAGGCATTTATCAGCAGGTTCATGAATACCTGGCGCAGACCGGACGGGTCTCCGAGGATGGCAGGAATAGTATCCGCCAGATTGGCTATGACTTCCATATCTTTGAAGTTCGGCTGATGGCGTATGAGCTCGATAATTTCTTTCAGGAGGGCATTAAGATTCACGGTGCCGATACCGTCGGATTTTCTGCCGAAGTTGAGCAGACTGCCGATAATCGCCTTACAGTGATATGCTTCCCGAACGATGACCTCAAGATATTTCGGAAAGACATCCAGTCTGCTGTCAGAGGCCAACTCGGGTTCGTCGCGAAAGCGGCGCAGGAGCGCCTCGGCGTACCCCGCTACAGAAGTGAGCGGATTGTTGATTTCATGGGCAACGCCGGTAGCAAGGACGCCGATACTCGACATTTTTTCCGTCTGAATCATCTGCATTTCATGAACCCGTTTCAGTGTCACATCACGCATGAAAACGAGCGCTCTGGTTTTTTCTCCCAATTCATCTTTGATGGGGTTGGCGGTGATATCTATATAACGTGTATGATGGCCATCCCGAACGGAAACCATCGTTGTCTCGACCCGCTCGCCATGAAGAGCCATCTCGACAGGGCAATTATGCGGCGACATGGGTACTTCAGGATGAAATACGTCCTTGCACCCTCCACCGGTCAGGACTTCCATTGGAAAAAACTGTGGACAGATATGATTGAGATGCTGAATCAAACCGTTATGATCAAAGACGATGACGCCGTCGTTAACCGCGTCAAAAATCGCCTGCAGCTCGTTTTTCTTGTTTCGCAGTCTGACCTCGTCCTGTTTTCGTTCGGTTATGTCCTGGGTCGTGCCGTAGAGACGTATAACCTGTTTGGCAAGGTTGACCGACGGTTCGACAATCGTATTTACCCATTTTACCGTGCCGTCCCGAAGCAGGAGACGATGCTCGATTTCATAGTTGCACCCCTGCTCAATACCGCGCCTGAGATGATGCATGACGTTATCGTGATCTTCCGGATGAATCAGGGCAACGAATAATTCCTGAGTCGCTTCGGCTCGATTCAGACGCATAATACGCAACAGCTCATCCGAAACACCCAGGTTCCCCGTTGCCGGATCCGAACTCCAGGAACCGACGTGGGACATGGCCTGCGCCTTGGACAGCTTGTATTCACTTTCCCGCAGCGCTTCTTCCGACCGCTTCCGTTCAGTGATATCCAGCAGCGCGGCGTGGCACTCCTTCCCCGAAGCGGTTGCCATCATATCTATTCGGACATACAGCGGCGGTCCGCCAACGTTTGCCAGTTTCAGCCTACAGGTTTTTTTGTCCCGGCAGGCAAAGACCATCTGCAGAAACTCGGTAAATGAGCTGCGATCCTCGGCAGAAACGAACCGCTCAAACGGGAGTCCGGCCAAGTCGGGGCGTTCCATCCCCAGCAGCATGGCTCCTGTCAGGTTGACGGTCTGGATGTCGCCGCAGCCATCGAGTGTTACGTACCCAACCGGGGCAACATCGTACAAAAAGGCATATTTGTTCCGCGATCGCTCCAACTCTTCGTTGGCACGTCGCAGCTCTTCGATCTGTTTTTCCAGTTCATGCTGGCGAACCTGATTTTTTTTCACAGTAACGCCTTTTTGTATCTGGTTCCGAGGGCATCGGCAATCCGGATCGCGGCTTCCACCATAACCGCAGTCACGGGAAACCAGGTTGCATGAACGGTTTCTCCTTCGGCAACGGCAGCAATTGCGACCTGCCTGAGTTCTTCCGTTGTCGGATTTACACAGTCAAGGTCTTCAAGACAGAGAGGCAGTCCAACACTGTAGCAAAAATCCTGAACCTCCTTTATTACAGGGGAGGAGCGCACTTCCAATACCAGTTGGGCAATAACCCCAAAAGCCACCTTCTCTCCATGAAGTCTTTGCTTCACGGCAGGCAGCGTCGTTAATCCGTTATGAATCGAATGTGCGCCTGCGTGACCTCCATTTTCAGAACTCAAACCACTTAACAGAGTATTTGCTTCAATAATTGCGTCGACCGCAGGGGTAACGACCTGCTTTTCGACTGCCAGCTTTGCCTGAACGCCCGATTCCAGTAATGTTTCATAGCAGAGCCGTGACAGCGCCCCGGCCGCCAGAGTTGGACTCCCCCCGCCGGTAAGCGGATTCGGCCTGCCACTTCTGGAACAGGTATCGGATTCCCAGAAGGTGGCAAGTGCATCACCCATTCCCGCGACAAGAAACCGTGCAGGCGCCCCGACCACTAATGTCGTATCGACCAGTACGCAATCAGGATTTTTTCGTAACAGCAGGTAGCGTTCAAATACTCCGGACTCGCTGTACACGACCGACAGGGCGGAACAGGGCGCATCGGTGGAAATAACGGTGGGAACGACAACAACCGGCAGTTTCATCTCATGCGCCACCGCTTTGCCGGCATCGATCGAAGCTCCACCACCCAAAGCAATAATAACGTCGCCCCTGTTTGCTGCCGTAATCCCGGCAAGCCGCCTGATTTCCTGTTGTGAAGAGACCCCCCGGAATGATTCCAGATGGCAGGAAATACCTTTTTCGGCAAGACTGGCCTCAATATCCGGACCGCAGACGGAGAGCGCGGTATTTCCGCCGATAACCATGGCGCACGTTCCAAAGCGAGACGTGTGCCAGCCAATTTCCTTGATAGCACCGGCCCCCTGAACGTAGCGGCCCGGAGCAAGCAGCATCCGGCTCATACTGACCCCTCTGCATTTTATAAAATTAGTTCTGCGCCGTTACCAACGACTGCGCCCGGAAGGTTCAAAAACAGGCTGGCTGCCGCCGCTTGTACCTCGGGTATAATAGTCTTTGGAATCATAGACGGCCTCTGTCGCCGCCTTTGCTTCCCGCAACCGTTTTTTGTCAATCGGATCTGCCTGATCCGCATAGATATCGCGCAACAGCTCTTCTACAACCAGACTCAGATCCTCGACCGTTTTCACGACCTCCACCCTGTTGCAATATGAACCGTAGATGTCCATCAGACAATCGCCACGGCTCCAGGTATCGCGTTCTTCCGGGGTAAGCCACAACATGTAGCGAGCTTTTTCACGGATCTCGTCCAGCACCCAGTCGTTGGCTTCGTCGTAATTGTTACGTGCATCCCCCAGGATGATAAAGGCAGGTCTCCCCCGCAAGTTTTCCAGATACCGTTTCTTGAAGGAGAGAAAAACCTGTCCGAAACTGCTGTTTTCATCCAGATCGACGACATCCCCTTTGTCTATGGTCTCCATAAGATCGTTCACCGGCATATTGGCAAGCATTTCAGTTATTTCCGCCACCTCCCGGTTGAAGATGAAACTGCGGACATCCAGCATTTGATTATGCAGGGTATGGAGCAGCAGCAGCATAAAGCGGGATGCATGGCTCACGGAAAAACTGACGTCACAGAGTACCACCAAACGCGGTTTTTCCCGGCGTTTGCGGCGCAGCGCCACCTGAAACGGCACCATATCGTGACGGTAATTTTTCTGGATCGTCTTGATAACGTGCAGTTTGCCGCGATTCTGGTTGTTTTTCATCCGCTTCATATCTTTGCGGAGACGCATCATCATGCGGGAGACCACATCCTGCATGGCAATCTGTTCTTCGAGGGTGAAGGTGATACCCATCTGGGTACTGTTACTCTTGTGAAGTTCAATCGTAAGCGGATTCTGCGTATACCGCCGCGTCGGCCGGGGCGTTTTCTTCGCCTTCCCGCGATACCCCTTCATCTGCACCACAATTTCTACGCCGTCGGTATCATCCGGATCTATCTCCGTCAGGCTTTTCAATTCCTGCAGATCTTCCGGGTTGATATCACTGTCAAGTTTGAGCAGAGGGCCGTTCTCATCATGATCATCACCCGACAGTTGGTCCAGATAGTTGAATTCCCCCTCCATATCGATGATGGCAGCATCTATGAGATCGGGAATATTTGTTTCCGGGTCGACAAACTGGAAACGGCTGAAAAATCGGTTGAAAACCTCATTAAACACCGGAATATCGGTGACATTCTTCACCAACGTCAGACGAAGAAGCCGCCGCATCGACGTACGACGCTCCATTCCGGCCAGACCCAGGGCCTGGACAGCATCCAGGCTTTCACCGGGTGAAACGCGGATGTTGTTTTCACGAAGAGTGGCGACAAATCTGGCGATAATCCGTTCCATAATCAGCTCAATTCCTGAACAGCGAGGTCGGTGACCTTCTGCAGGTCTGTCTGGTGTTTGGCAATCACCCCAACGGTATTAGCTACAACCTCCGGCGTGAGCTGTGTCGCCTTCATGATCGAAAGCACCTGGGCCCAGTCCAGCGTTTCTGAAACACTGGGGGGCTTGCGCAGGCTCAGATCGCGTGCCTTACGGAGAAACGTTACCATCCGGCGGGCCAGATCATCGCATATTTCCGGAAACTTTACCCGGACAATCGCAACTTCCCGCTCCAGCTCCGGATAACCGATATAGAGATAGAGGCAGCGACGGCGCAACGCGTCGGAAATCATGCGAGTGCCGTTACTGGTCAGGATCGTCAACGGCTTATTCTTGGCCTCTATAACCCCCAATTCGGGGATTGAAACCTGAAAATCGCTCAGGCACTCAAGCAGCAGCGCTTCGAACTCGTCGTCGGAACGGTCGATTTCGTCGATAAGGAGCAAGGATCTTTTTTCGGACAGGAAGCTGCGCAGAATCGGCCGCTGTACCAGGAAATTTTTGGAGAAAAACAGACTTTCTTCAGCAGACAAGCGTTCGACCGCCTCGCGCAGATCGGCAGATACGGAGAGGTAGGTATCAAGCTGGGTACGAAGCAGTTGGGTGTAGAGCAGCTGCTTGCCGTATTCCCAGTCATAAAGCGCCTTTCCTTCGTCGATACCTTCGTAACACTGCAGTCTCACCAGGGGAAAATCAAGGGAGCTGGAGAGCGCCTTGGCCAGGCCGGTTTTGCCGACACCCGGAGGCCCTTCGATCAGGATCGGCTTTTCCATGTGAAGAGCCAGAAATACGGCAGTGGCAATGGCGTCGTCGGCAATATAGCCGTTCGTGCCCAGAAGATCCTTAACCCCTTGTTCGGTAATCATGATTGCCTCGAATCGTTGAATTTAATAGCTGGTGGCGCTTACCATCTTTGCAAACTTTGCGCCCGTCAGATCAATGAATATTGTTTTTTTTGCCGCTCCGCAGTTTTGCAGATAAAGAAACCGCCGGCACCCGGTGAGGGGCATCATCCCTTCGGAGCCAGCGGCATAACATCACATGGGGGGAACAACAAGTTACTTTTTTTTCCGAGTGAAAACAAACAAAGCAATTACATGCATTGATGGAAAATCTTGATCATATCCTGCAAACCGGTATCGGTCGGGTTGCCCTCTGTGCAGATATCTGCAACCGAGAAGCGTGACAGCCCTTCAACATCTTTTTCAAGCAGGCCAAGATCCGTGAAGGTCTTGGTGATGCCCAGATCGGCTTTCAGTTCAAGACAAGCCTTGATGAATGCTTCACCGGCTCTCATATCGGACATGCCGTTTGTGTCGATACCGGCAGCCTGTGCCATCATCTTGAAGCGCTCAGGGCAGGCAGGCAGATTGAATGTCATGACAGGACCAAGGCCAATGGCGTTGCAGAGACCGTGAGGAGCATCGTACATACCTCCCAGAGCGTGGGCCATACTGTGAATGAGGCCGAGACCGGCGCTGTTGAAGCTGTATGCTGCAGCCATTTCGGCCCAGACCATCGCTTCGACGGCTTTGTCGTTGTTTCTGTTCATTGCCGACTGACGCAGATTGCCGAAGATCAAAGAAATTGCGCTCAGACCGGGGCCGTACGCAGAAATAACGCCCAGACGGGAAGTGATGGCTTCGACGCCATGAGCAAGCGCATCCATACCGGTGTAACCTGCCAGATCGCCAGGCATACATTGATGGATCAACGGGTCATTGACGGATTTGCTGGGGGTACAGTTCGGATCAAACAGAGCCATTTTGTATTTCTTGTCGGTGTGGTTGATGATCGAGAAGCAGGATACTTCGGAACCGGTTCCTGATGTGGTGTTGATAGCAAGCTGGGGAATCGTGTTGGCCTTTGTTGCCTTGAAAGCGCCTTCAAATGTACGAACGTCCTGACCGTCGTGGCTGTGAACAAGCTTGATGGCCTTGCAGCAGTCGTGTGAGCTACCGCCGCCGAGGCTGATGATACCGTCGAATTTACCGGCAGCCAATACCTTGGCGCCTGCCATAACTTCGTGATCTTTCGGGTTTGGTGTAACTTTATCAAACACTTCGGAAGCAACCCCGGCAGCTTTCAGCACGCCCTGGATCGTCTCGACAATACCGGTGCCACGGAGGCCGGTGGTTACGATCAGGGCATTGGTCATACCCAGCGCTCTGGCATCATTGCCAACCATTGTGTGTGCGCCCCAGCCGACATTTACGGAAGGATATGCGTGCATCATCTTGATCGGGTATTCCAGTCTTTCATTCTTAAGGGTCCGTTTTACGTCTTTGTTGTGTGACATGGGTACTACCTCCTTGTGTGGTGTGTGTTTTGGGTGAACTGATTTGATTTGATTGCATTGCATTGCACAGCTACGATCTCATCTACAATTTTTTCCTTTCCGGTATTTAGCTCCTCACCTCCCCATAACCAGGTTTTACGATCATTTAATTATATTGAAAATGAGCCTGACCGTATTTCTTCAAGACTCATCA
>CAIYZD010000012.1 GCA_903930585.1 uncultured Geobacteraceae bacterium
CGGTTGACTGTCCCTGTGTAAACTGGTGCTGCATTGATATAGACACGGAGTACGCCGAGGTAATCGGCGTAAAAAGAGTAATTTACCGAATCAAAAGACGGGGTGTTGTTCTGACTTGTTGAAAACCCAAAAATCTGATACCCCCCCGAAACAAATTTCCCAGAAGAAAAGACGTTCTTGGCGTAAGATTCGGAGGAAAAAAGGTGCGCATTCCATCCGTACACTGCGAGTTTTGTAATCGTTCCGCCGCTAACAGAAAATCCCCCTCCGGTGTTTGGCGTGAACTCCCCCCAGGCTGGATAGTCATTTTCCGGGACGGTACTGCTGATAAGCGTAGCGTCAGTGAGTGCGACCGGCTTGATAACCCTTGCCATTACGCGGCCTCCGTAGCTGGCATACCGTTATGTTTCCACCAATCAAGAATTAGTGCTACATCACGGGTATTTATTGCGATCGCAGCATTGCCCTGTTGCGTAACATCTATCAACTCACTAATCAATACCGATAAATCTTCGGTATTTTTTGATTCTGATAGTGTTGGAGAAGGAGTGGCGGCGAGCGCGCGATAAAAAAAATTTCCCCCAGTAGTCGTTGCCGTCGTCTCATTTCCTATCTGTGTGCCAAGAGCTCTTGAAAGATTATCAACGGCATCAGTTACACTCATCACAGCAACCGTTGTACCAAGTGCAACATCAACCTGCTCTTGCCCTTTTTTCAGTATGTCATTAAGCCATTTTTGTTCAGCATTAAATCCATCGGTCAGGATTTCTAACTGAGACTGCAAGATTGACTGGCTCTGCTGTGTATCGGTCAGGGTGCCTACTGTGAGGGCTTTGAGTGCTGTAATTGCACTTACTGTTTTATAGAAATCTCTTTGATACTCAAGCTGTGACCCGAATTGAGCCGTTGAGTCCTGGCTTACTGTGGCCAAAGCCGATTTCAGCGCCCCGTCAAGAGGTAATTTCCCTGTTGATCGAGCAACTGCAAGAGATTCGAAAATATCTTTTTGCGCAGACTTGTACGCATCAAGCGGATTACTCTGTACGCTCATGCTATCAAGTGAAGATTGCAAGTCCTGATTTAATGACGCAAGCTTGGAGATACTATCTCCGACAAGCGATAAGCTGTCATTAATAACTTTTGACGCGCTGTCGAACGCCGTCTGGTTCGTTTCCTTTTGACGAGAAACCGCATCAGACAGGATGCCAAGGGCGGCGGTCAACTTCGTTTTCAATGCTTCTGCAAGGGCGGTTGCTGATTCTGCAGCAGTTGACATTGAGGCGGAAGCTGATGATACTGCCGCCGCCGCATCTGCCGCAGTCTTTGTATCCTCCAAAGACCAGATCTGCTTTTGCAGCTCCTGGTTTGCCTGGGAAGTGATAAGCGCCAACTCCCGAGCCCTGATCTCCGCTGTATTCCCCTGCAGTTGCAGCAACTGCGTCGTTAAGGAATAGTTTTGATCTGCCTCCGCCTTCTGCGCTGCCACCGCCGCATCTGCCGCAGTCTTTGTGTCCTGCAGAGACCAGACAAGAGACTGCATCGCCGCTGTTGTCGGGTTAAGAATTGCGAGTTCTTTTTTCCGCATTTCGATCGTCGTCATTGTCAACTGATCGTACTGAGATTGTAATGCTGCAAGGGACGTCGTTGACCCTGCAACCGACCCTGTTAGTGCTGATGTCGTGGCCGATGCCGCCTCTTGTGCACTGGTCAGTAATCCCGTCGCAGTGAATGTGTCGTAGAGGTTGTTGATCAACGGAACCATACTACTTGTCACGGTTGTTATGGCGGATTTTATGCCCGCCAAATCGCCGGGAGTTAACGCAACACCTGAAATAAGTTTGGTTGTGATATCCGCGAGCACCGGTTGAAGCATCGCAGCGATTTGCGGAAGAAGAACATTACTTATTGTCATCTGCTGAATAGCGGAAACCATCTCATCCTTGATTTTACTTGCCGCAGCCGTACCTGCGTCCGAAAACCCTGAATATGAGGCAAAGGCTGATGCAATATCTGCACCAACCGTATTGACTGAAATGCCTGTAACCGCAACGATCAAATCATTCATTTTTGCTTTGGCAACATCTGCGAGCTGCTCTAATGATGGCCCAGCAGTGGACACCACTTGACCAAACATCCCTGTAGTGGTTGTTGTCATCGTGGCTATCATCGCATCATACTTATACCCGATCTGCGCTATTGTAGCGACAATAGCAGGGCTCGACATTGACTTTAACGAGTTGTCGATTTGCTGCAAGTTCTGGATATACGTCACCAAATCCGCATTATACCCTTTCTCTTTTGTGTAAAAGAGTGCGAGCTCTTGGATGTTTCCTTTCAGGTACGGGTCTATCCCTATACCTGTAAATGCTGATGTAGGTGTTCCTGTGCCGTATAAATTACCCGCCAGGTTGGACGTTTTATATCCAGCCGTTGCCATGATTTTCATCGCGATCGCACTACCCGCCGCTGCCAACTGTGATATGGTATTTGCGTTGTTTGTTGACGCACTCTGCGCGTTCTGCTGGTTCTGCAAGTCCTCTGCTGTTTTACCACCAAAAAAGGAGCTGATCAGCCCTACAGCACCACCAATTATAGCACCTGTCGGACCACCAAAGCCAAGAATTGACGACAAGGCCGTTGCTAATGAGGATCCTGCCAAAGCACCCGAAGCCGCTCCTGATATCGCACTCCCGACACCACCGCCAATGGATTGACCAATACCACCAGCAAGTTTTAGTGCCCCCGTCAAACTGTTGCTCAACCCTGTGGCACTATCAGTCCCTTTTTGCGCAATCAACTTCAACCCATTCTCAATGCTCGACAAACCCTTAATCGTAGTCCCCGTCATCGTAGCAAACGCATCGCCGATATAACTGGCCGTTTGCGCCCACTGTTCACCGACAGCCTTTTGCTTTGCAAGGGAAGCTGTTGCGGCATCAATTGCTTTTCTCTCGTTTTCTTGCGCTTTGATGAACTCTAAACTGCCATCGGCACCTTTCGCTTGCGCAACAACAACAGCTTCGTGCGCCACCTTGAGACTATCAAGAGCCTCAGCCACAGGAAGGGTATTGTCCGTATAGGTATTGAGTAACTTTGAAACCCTAATGGTTTGACCTTCCTCTTCTTTCAATGCGGCCGTATACTCTCTTTTCTTGGCTTTTACCAGATCATCTGCGCTCGCAGCGGCTTTTTGTGCCTCTGTTATATTCCTCGCGACACGTTCATAATCAGCACCACCTTTCGAGGCTTCCTTTGTGGCCGCAATAAGTGATGCCTTGGCATCTGCGGCCACCCTCTCAGCCTCTCCAAGCGAGATCGTCGCCATATTCTGCTTCTTCAGGTAATCCGTAGCGCTCTTTATTGCGGTCTGGTAAGCATTCCACTCTGCGGTGTACTTTGCTGGAACCGTTGCACTTACAGCCGACTTAGCGCTCGCTAAATTCTTCTTGTCAAGTGCTTCTGCCTCTTTTGCCTTTGATGCTTGATATTTCGCATCAGCCTCATTGACCTGACTTTGAACCGCCAATAACTTTAGTCGGCTAACTACTTCCTTTTCATCATAACCAGCCGCCATAAGGCGGCGTTTATTTTCGTCATACTCGTATGAAAGATTACCCGACCAGATCTTTTGGTTGGTTATCAGCGTGTGTTCTGCGATCTCAGCCTGAACTCTTCCAACCTCAAGTATCGCGTCTGACGCTTTTTTCAGGTCTTTTGATGTGTTGCCTGAGAGAATACTCATCGGTCCAAAAGAGGCCTCTGAAGTGGCTTTTTTCGCTTCCGCCAATTTTGATGTCAGGCCGTTCTCTTTGTTCATGTTTGCAAGCCGCTCCTGAAGGTTCAAGAGCAC
>CAIYZD010000013.1 GCA_903930585.1 uncultured Geobacteraceae bacterium
CAACGCCAAACGGAAACAAAAACGGAAACAAAAGCCTCAAGGGCAAGAAAAAAGGACTTAACCATGATGGCTAAGTCCTTGAATTCTTTGGAGCGGGAAACGGGATTCGAACCCGCGACTTCAACCTTGGCAAGGTTGCACTCTACCACTGAGTTATTCCCGCTTGTGAGACCAGATATATATCAAATCAGATTATCGGTGTCAACTTTTTTTAGCACTCGACGCATTTTTTGATGATAAGTGTCCCTGGAGCTATCGCCGCAACATCCGGTACACGGACTCCAACTGACGCGACCTGGCGTTCCAGGAATGAATAGTGATCGCTCTTTCTCGGACCTGCTTTGAGAGAGAAATCATACGTTCATCGTCATAAAGCGTTGCGATAATGGTATCCGCCATTTGTGGCGCATTGCCATGCTCAACGTATATGCCTTCGCCACCCAGTATCTCCCGATTGATCTGATTGTCAAACACCACCGTCGGCAGACCGCACGCCATATAATTGAACAATTTCCCGTTGGCCTCGGTGAGTGCCAGCTTCGGCGACACCGCCAGATCACCGGCGCTCAGATAGAGCGGAGCGCGATCATACGGCACCCGACCGGTGAAGGTGATAATATCGTCAATGCCCATCTCGCGCGCCTTCCTCCGGTACTCCGCATCGGGGAACCCCATCAGCAAAAAGCGGACGTCCGGAGCGGCGCCTTTGACACGTCCAATGACGTCTAGTAACAGATCAACCCCCTGATAGTGGTTGAACAGACCAAGATAGACAACCAGCCTGACATCATCGGAAATCCCGAGTTCACGGCGTGCTTCACTTCGGGAGCAGGGACAAAAAACGTCCGTATCAACACCATCAATCAGATTGACAACCTTCTCCGGCGCAATCCCCCACTCGCAAACAAGCTCCTCCCTCCCGCAATCGGAACTGGTCACAATGTGGTCGGCCCGGCGGTCGATAAAATATTCCATCCCTTTGAACAGCTTCAGCAGCAGCGATCCCTCCCGGAAAAAGCCATGGTTGAGGGATTCGCCACTCAGACTCCCCTGATAATCGAACAGCAGCGGGATACGAAAGATACATTTGAGAACCGAGCCGATCAGGGCTCCTTCGTGGAGATGGGCATGTATCAGGTGTGGACGGAAGAAGCGGAGTTCAAGCAGAGCCTTCCATAGCAGCAGGATGTCAAGGTACGGTTTATGCCAGGAAGGACCCGCCTCCAGTTTTCCGTACCAGGAAACAGGCGGTATCCGTACGACACGCACACCGGGCATGTCGCGCCCAAGGTGATACGTGACGATGCAGACCTCGTGGCCAAGCTTCGTCAGCGCCCGTGCCTCTTCATATATCCTGACATGGCACCCCCTGTCGGAAAAATAGGGGGTCGGGGCGATCATGAGTACGCGGAGGGCGTCTTCAGTCAATGTTTATCCTGTCTTTGACGGTATATATCGGCTTCCCCTGCGACTCGAAGTAGGTTCTGGCGTTAAGCTCGCCAAGCAGACCGAGTACGATAAACTGAACCCCCATAAAGAGGAGAAAGGCCGTCAGGATCAGCAGCGGATTACGATTCATGCTGAAGTGTTCGAACAATTTCATATAGAGGGTCATGGCTCCGGTGAGACATCCGGCAAGTATCGTGTAAACGCCCCATTTTCCGAACAGTTGAATCGGCTTGGTGGAATACGCCATCAGAAACTTGACGGTCATCAGATCGAGGATGACACGCAGGGTGCGGGAAATGCCGTATTTACTGACTCCATGCAAGCGGGGGAAGTGATTGACCGGCAATTCCGTCACTTTGGCGCCAAACTGGGATGCCAGCGCCGGCACAAAGCGATGCATCTCACCATAGAGATTGATACCGTCAAGTACTTCACGGCGGTATGCTTTGAGCGTACAGCCGTAATCATGCAGGTGAACACCGGTCTGACGCGATATCAGGGCATTGGCGATCAGTGACGGGATCTTGCGGGAAACAAACGTATCCTTCCGGTCACGCCGCCATCCGGAAACGACATCAAACCCTTCGTGTATTTTTTCCATCAGACGCGGAATATCGGCAGGGTCGTTCTGTAAATCACCATCCATCGGAATAATGACGTCACCTTTTGCATGATCGAAACCGGCCGACATCGCTGCTGTCTGCCCAAAGTTTCTGCGAAAGCGGATGACCTTCAGGTTGGCATCGTGAGCTGCCAGCCTGGTCAACACGCCGAATGATCCGTCCGATGAACCGTCATCGATCATGACGATCTCATACGAACATCTCATGTCCTGAAGAGCTGAACTGATCGCGGCATAAACCGCCTCAACGTTTTCCTCTTCGTTGTATACCGGAACAACAATGCTTATATCCACGTTTCTCCCCACCTGTAATCCTATTGTTCAAAAAAAGTTCCGCAAAGTCCCTTTAATCTTCTTATCCGTATGGCGTTATCATGAACCGGGTCCGGCTTCCCGTTTAAGAGCCCCCACAGCAAACCGGCGCCGTTGACGCTATGCATGAGCGGATAGATACCGATCAGGAGCAGGGAGAACAGGCGTCCGGTCCGGCGCAGCACACCTAACGAACTGACCATGGCTGCCAACAGATATATCACGAGAGGAACAAGCAGTAAAACATACTTTACGCAGAGCAATGCCAAAATCAGATATACGACAAAAAACAACGGTATGAAACTTGTCAGCGAATATGAACCGGTAATCAGCGTTTGTTCCCCCCTGCCGCGGCCATAGGTAAACATCTGACGTATAAATGCCTTTAACGTCCGGCGCTGGCTGCGTAGTACCGCCATGGCCGGTATATGCAGCACCGCATGTCCGGCAGCCGTAACCCTCTCCAGCAATTCGTTTTCTTCATTCGGATAGAGTCGTTCGTTAAAGCCGCCAAGATCGATAAAAACCTGGCGGCGAAACGCAAGATTGCACAGAATCAGCTCTTTGTCCGATGTCGCACGGGGTTCGCCATGGGAGCGATAGCGATTATGAACTGCGCCGGAACCGAATGCGGAGGCAAGCGCAAAACCGATCAGCTGCTGCAACCGGCTATCTCCGGCGGGAGTCAGCGAGGGGCCACCGGCAACCGCTACCGTCCTATCGCTCATGGCGTCGGAACAAATGGCAAGGTTTTCAGGGAACAGCAACGAATCATCGTCAAGAAAATACAGTATATCGCCAAGCGCCTCTTGCGCCGCGCGGTTGCGCTGTTGGCTCGGCGCACATCCCTCAGCCAGCAGGACTTCATACCGGGGATCATCCGGCATGATTTTTTTGAGCTGTTCACTGGCAGCCACATGGCCACCCGGCTTAACGGGAATAATGATGGAAAAGGTAGTCACACGGCACTCTCAAAAGAATGATTGCTGTACATGCGTGTCATAATAAAAGCGGGTGAATACCACATGGCATCCACCCGCCGGACAAAGAGCGCAACAGGGGTTACTATGGATACCGGACACTACATCTTCGAGTTTCCGTAACTGTGCAGGCCGGAGAGAAACAGGTTGACACCAAGATAGCAGAAGATCGTGGCGGCAAAACCGATAACCGAAAGCCATGCGGCGCGCTTTCCGACCCACCCCTTCGTAATGCGGGCATGAAGAAACGCGGCGTAGACAAACCAGACAATCAGCGACCATGTTTCCTTGGGGTCCCAGCTCCAGTAGGTACCCCAGGCATAGTTGGCCCAGGCGGCACCGGTGATGATACCAAGCGTCAGCAGGGGAAAGCCGATCATGATCGAGCGATAATTGAGGTCATCAAGCACTTTCAACGGGGGAAACATCGACATGAGTCCGCCGGCCGGCGCCGACGAATCTTTCCCTTCAACGGCAGTTTTAATCAGATACATAATCGATATGCCGCAGGCAACGGCAAACGCGGCATAGCCGAGAAAGCAGGTAATTACGTGGTACAGCAGCCAGTTGCTCTGCAGCGCCGGAACAAGAGGCTCTATTCCGGTGTTCATGCCGAGCTGTGCCCAGGCCATTCCGAGAAGTGCGAACGGCACGACGAATGCGCCGACAATACGGTACTTGTAGCGGATGTCTATGTAGGCGAACAGCAGAACAATCGTCCACGAAAAGAACACAATCGATTCATACAGGTTGGACATCGGAGCATGCCCGACGCCCATGTCATAGGATTCTTTCCAGCGCAGGGCAATGGCCACCGTTTGAACGGCAAGGCCGGCATATGCAATAAAACTGCCTGCCAGGCCGAGCGACTTGCTCCTGCTGGCAAGGAACGCAAAGAATACGATCATGGAAATCAGGTATGTAAATGTTGTAATGTTAAAAAGCATGGAACTGGTCATAAAAAAGAAACCTCCGTTAAATTTTTATTTCATGAAACTTTTCAGCAATGTCCTCAAACTGCATCTGGAATGCTGCCTGATTTTTACTGGCGTTGCCGTACATGCGTGCATGTTTTTTTGATATGACCACCCAAATCCGTTTGTGCGACATAAAAAAGGCAACACCAATACCGATCACCATCAAGGCACACCCCAGCCAGACCACCCAGACGCCCGGATCTTTAGCCACTTGCAGGCCGGTATACTGCTTGGCGTTCGTCCCTTCGTAGCCGAATGTCAAGGCATCTCCCCGTGCAGCGTTCGTGTCGGGGAAATTTTTAAACGAGATAAAGGTCTGCGGAGCGGCCCCTTTCCGTGTCACTTCGATGCGGGCAGCAGGTCCGGAGAATCCGGGAGCAAACTGCCGAACCTCCTGCGTCGCCTCCAACAATTTAAAGGTGGTGCCATCCTTCAAGGTGACCGCTTCTCCTTCGTGAACAGTGAACTTTTCAGGCGTCCCCCCTGTTCGCGGTGTCACCGTAACAAAATGCTCTCCCCCTTCGTTTGACTGGCCATAGCTGGACTGGTAAAAGGTAATCCCCTTGTAGGTCAGCGGTTCGTTAACAATAACTTTAACCTGCGAATAGCCGGGAACCGGTTTGCCATTCTCCATGATCGTCAGGATGCTCCTGAATTCCTTTGGGGCACCGGTGCTGTAAAATTCTACAGTAAACTTTTCACAGAGAACATCGAAACCGAGCGGCATCCGCTGACCGTTCCGTCCCTCAAAGGAGTTGATCCTGGCCCCTTCGACAATAGTGACAAAGCCCTTGTATCCGGCCAGGGAGCCGATAATTGCCCCTATAAAGATCACCAGAATACTGAAATGTACCACATAGACACCCAGACGGCACCAGGCAGTTTTCTGGGCAAACAGATGATATTCGCCGTTATGTTCGGTTATCACCGGAGCAGCGAACTCTTTGCCCAAAAAGAGGGACAGGCGTTCTTTCGCTTTTTCGGCAGGGGCGGAAAAGGTGAGCTCTTTCTTTAACGAGAATGAGTTGCGCTGCCCCTCCCCCAGGACGAGAGCCGGTTCACTGATAAATTTGAAGACGTGCGGCAGACGCTTGATTGAGCAGGAGACCAGGTTCAGGCTGAACACATACAGCAGGGTAATGAACCACCAGGAGTGGTACATATCAAAAAAACCGAGTTTGGAGTATATCTGCAGCTTGGTTTGACTGATCTGGGCGACATATTCGGGCGGCAGCGCCCCTTGCGGTAGAATCGTGCCGATTATCGATGTCAAAGCCAGTGAAATCAGCAGAAAAAGGGTAAGTTTAAGAGAGCACAAATAATCCCATACAGTAATGACAAAGCTTCGTTCGGTGGGTGCCAATGGAATCTCCAGATTAATAAATTGTGTTCAGTGCTGCACGCAAAGATTTTCCCAAGTTTTAAATGATACCTCATATTGAAAAAAAAATGCACCATTTTTTTCAAATCCGCACCCAACTCGTCCCACCGATTAATCATCACTTTCAATTTTTGATGCTTCGTGTATACTCAAACTAACACTAAACATTACATTTTTTCCCGAGGCGCGTTATGCCGGTCATTGTGGAAGCCATTATAGTTTCAATCAGCATGTTCATGATATTTGCCTTGGCGTTCCTGGCCATGTATCTGCTGGCGATTGCTATGTTTCCTATTGAGCGCGAACTATCCAGGATGATTTTGGAGGCAACGACACCCAAAAAAACGGCTCCCGCCAAAGGTTCCTTTCGGGATTTCAGCCGCAAGCATTGACACATGGTGTTGTCTGTTGCGTAACAATTAAAGGCTTCTCGAATTCGGGCAGCCTTTTTAAATACGAATTAAATCAGAGGAGACATGGATGATGCCATATTACCAAGTTCCCCACACAAGTGAGCCTCGCAGATGGCAATAATCCCGATCGACCGCCTTGAAGCGGGAATGACCCTGAAAGCGGACGTCTGTGACCGGAGTGGACGGCTCCTGTTGCCGGCCGGGGCGATGCTGGCAGACAAACAGCTCAAAATATTCCGGACGTGGGGCATCGCCGACGCGGATATTCAGCTTGGGCCCGATGATGTGCGTGCCGATATAGCACCGGAAACCGGAACGGTAGATCCCAAACTGCTGGCAGAAGCCGAACAAGCCATTGCCCGGCTGTTCTGCCATAATAACCCGCAACACCCTATGATCCAGGAATTGATGCGAGTCTGTCTTGAGCGGAGGCTTGCCCA
Organism: uncultured Geobacteraceae bacterium; assembly: GCA_903930585.1. Taxonomy (GTDB): domain Bacteria; phylum Desulfobacterota; class Desulfuromonadia; order Geobacterales; family Pseudopelobacteraceae; genus JACRCG01. Next base: position 6,575 of record CAIYZD010000013.1, read on the forward strand.
TGCCGGCTAACAAGCCATTGACTCTTGAGGAGTTGCTCTCCGATATTTCAGCTGTGCCGTCACTACCGCTCCTCTATTCCCGCCTGGATGAGGCCATCAACCACCCCCGCAGTTCGATTGGCGACATTGCCAAGGTCCTGTCCGAAGACCAGGGACTGACTGCACGTATCCTGAAACTGGCTAACAGCCCCCTGTTCGGCTACTTTTCAAAAATCGATACGATTACCCAGGCGGTTACGATTATCGGTATCCAACAGGTACGCGACCTGGCGCTGGCCATTTCAGTGATGGGACTTTTCAAAGGAATTCCGGAGGATCTGATCACGATGGAGCGTTTCTGGCGCCACAGCATCGGCTCGGCCCTGGCGGCGCGCGTCCTGGCAACCAGCCAGCGCGAATCGAACCTTGAGCGATTCTTTGTCGCCGGGATCCTGCACGACATAGGCCGCCTGGTTCTCTTTATCCGGCTTCCCGAACTCTGCCGGGAAATGATCGAAATTTCCGGTAAAGAGCACCGATGCCTGTACGAGATTGAACGGGAGCGACTCGGATTTGATCACGCCGACGTCGGTGGAGGGCTCCTGCGCCGCTGGAAGTTACCGCTCAGGGTCGCCGAACCGGTCGAATTTCATCACCGCAGCAACCGGGCGGAACAATTTCCGCGAGAAAGCGCCGTACTGCACTGCGCAAACCTGCTGGCTCATGCCCTGGAACTCGGCGGGAGCGGAGATAATTCCGTTCCGCCGCTCATCGACGGCAGTTGGGAACACCTTGCCATTTCACCATTTCAGCTCTCCCATATCGTTGCACAGATTGACAAGCAGCTCAACGAGATTACCACTGCACTTTACGGAGCACCTTCATGATCAGACATCGTCTGACATCCGATCTGCAGACGCTCACCGAGCGGGTCCGTTTCCTGGAAGAGACCAACCAGCACTACGTTACCCTACTCGATATTGTGGCTGCCTGCAGTGATTTTCCCTCCAGCATGGCAGAACTGCTCGGAAACGAACATATTTTCCAGACCGCCTTCGCCCTGACAAAGCGCCTGATTCCGTTTGAAGCCATGGCAATCTTCATGATAGACGATGAAGCCGACTTCAAGCTGTCCTGGTGTGAACCGGCGGACTCACGGGAGCAGTTCGAGAGCGAGGTGAGTACCGCCATCCAGTCCGGAAGCTTTTCCTGGGCAATCAACCAGAACCACCCGATCGTGAATCCCGCCGCAGATCCCGAACGAACCCTGGTGCTGCATGTGCTTGCCACGCATTCCCGTATCCGCGGAATGTTCGTCGGCCTGCTCTCCGGTTCACATGTCAGCCTGGCTGTATCCACCCTGAGCGCGCTCTCGATTATCGTTACCTACACCGCTTTTGCCCTTGAAAATACCGCCCTTTACGCTATGCTGCGCGATCATCTGCACAACATGGAACAAAAGGTTCAGGAGCGAACCGCGGAACTTGAAACCGCCCGGACACTGGCCGAGATGGCAACCAAGGCCAAAAGTGTGTTCCTTGCAACGATGAGCCATGAAATACGTACTCCGATGAACGGCATCATCGGCATGGCGGAATTGCTTTCCGGCACCACTCTCGATAACGAGCAGCAGCGCTATCTCTCCAACATTACGATTTCGGCGGATAATCTGATGGAGATTATCAACGATATCCTCGATTTTTCAAAAATTGAAGCCGGGCGGATGGAACTTGCCACTCACGCGTTCAATCTGAGCGATTTACTGGATACCGCTCTGCTGCCGCTCCGGATTAAAGCTGAATCCGGCGGGGTCACCTTTCAAGTCAACATCGCGGACAACTGTCCGGCGGTTATCTCGGGAGACAGCTCCAAGCTCAGGCAGATCCTGGTAAATCTTGTCGGAAACGCGGTCAAATTCACCCGTCAAGGCAGCATCACTGTCCATTGCACGAAACCGGATTCCCCGCATGCCTCCTTGCAACTGCTTTTCAGCGTCAGCGACACCGGAATAGGCATGTCCCCCGAAGTTTGCAAGCGAATTTTCCACCCATTTATCCAGGCAGATTCTTCAACGAGCCGCTCATATGGCGGTACCGGCTTAGGTCTGGCAATTTCGCGAAAGCTGACCGATCTGATGGGAGGAAACATTTCGGTTGAAAGCACCCCTGGCAGCGGCAGTACTTTTTCGGTTCTACTCCCCTTCGACATCGCGCCCGCCGAAGAGGTCACAGCAGTGGCGGCGCAACCCGGAAGTCCGGTGCCCCCTTCCGCTGCACTCACTATCCTCCTGGCCGATGATGTCCCGATCAATCAGGAACTGGCCCGAATTATCCTTGAAAAGGCGGGGCATGCCGTATCTGTTGCCTCAAACGGGCTAGAGGCGGTTGAACTGTTCAAAAAAGGGCGTTTTGATATTGTCCTCATGGATATGCAAATGCCGGAAATGGACGGACTGCAGGCCACACGGGCGATCAGGGCCCTTGAAACAGGCAAAGGAGGACACATTCCGATCATCGCCATGACCGCCAATGTGCAGGAGAGTGATCGTGAAAAATGCCGGGAAGCGGGGATGGATAGCTTTATCTCCAAACCGCTACGCCGGCAAACACTCACTGAAATGATATCCCGCTTCTCAGCCAAATTTCATACGCCGGACCGGCCAGCCACGCCGGACAGACTGCTCAAGCCGGACATTACGGACACATCGGACCTTCCGCCATTTAGCCGCAATGAGCTGCTGGAACGCTTGGGAGGCAGTGTCGAACTGCTCCCCAAGTTTATCGGCATGTTTATCAATAGCCTCTCCGAACCGCTTCTGAAGCTGACAGATGCGATTGAAAACGACAGCCACGATGAAATTCACCGGTTGGCTCACACAATAAAAGGGTCGGCGGCCAATATTAGCGCCCCCCGCATCATGAACGCCGCTACCGTTCTCGACGATATGGCCAGAAACAACACTTCACGCGATTATCACCGGCAGTTTCACCTGCTGAAAACGGAATGCGACACCTTTATCCATTTCGTCGGTGACATAACAAGCACTTCCACCATCTGACACATTAATTATTGACACCTTTACCGGAGAACACCATGAACATCGCAACGCAGGCAGTACAGATCGGTCTTGAATGGGATACCCGTACCGGCGCGGTCACTGTACCGATCTATCAGACGGCCACATTCAGACATCCTGGACTCGGCCAGAGCACCGGCTATGACTACAGCCGCTCGGGCAATCCGACCCGGCAGGCCCTGGAACTGGGGATTGCGCAACTTGACGGCGCGGTGCGCGGCTTTGCCTATGCGTCCGGAATGGCTGCCATCGCCAACCTGCTGTTGCTGTTCAGGCCGGGTGACCACCTGATCGTAACCGAAGACCTCTACGGCGGCACCTGCCGCCTGTTTGACAAGATTTTCAGCCAGTACGGTCTCTCTTTCAGCTATGTCGACACCAGCAACACGGCCACAGTGGCAGCAGCGCTCCAGCCGTCCACAAAAGCCGTTTTTGTCGAGACCCTGACCAATCCGCTCCTGAAATTCGCCGACCTCCGGAGCATCTCGGCACTCTGCAAAGACAACAATCTGCTGCTGATCGCCGACAACACCTTCCTGACCCCCTACCTGCTCCGACCGCTTGACCTCGGCGCCGATATCGCCGTCTACAGTGCGACCAAGTACCTGGCCGGACATAACGACACCGTAGCTGGTCTGGTAACCGTCAAAGATCCGCAACGAGCCGAAACGGTGTACTTCCTCCAGAACTCGGTCGGCGCCGTTCTGGGACCGCAGGATTCGTGGCTGACGACCCGCGGCATCAAGACCCTCGGCATCCGGATGGACCGCCAGCAGCAAAATGCCGGGCGGATTGCGCAGTGGCTGTCAGCTCACCCACGCATCACGAAAGTATATTACCCCGGCCTGGAAGATCATCCTGACCATGCCCTGATGCGGCAGGAATCACGCGGTTTCGGCGCCATGATCGCATTTGAGGTCGACCGGCACGAACTGGTCGAGCAGATCCTGCTAAAAACGACGCTGATTTCGTTCGCCGAAAGTCTCGGCGGAGTTGAGAGCCTGATTACCTTCCCCGAAGTACAGACTCATGCCGACATCCCGCCGGAACTGCGGGCCAAGCTGGGGATTAACAACGTCCTGCTCCGCCTGTCGGTAGGAATCGAGGATTGTGACGACCTGATTGAAGATTTACGGCAGGCAATGGAGGAAAAACAATGAGACTCGCAACCAAACTGATCCACGGCGGCCCGACCACCGACGAGCAAACCGGCGCCATGGGGGTACCGATCTACCAGATATCGACCTATCGCCAGACTTCGGTCGACCACTTTCGCAAATTTGACTACGCCCGCGGCGACAACCCGACCCGCGAGGCGCTGCAGGATACTATTGCCGTGCTGGAGGGGGGCACGCGCTGCCTTGCCTTTGCTTCCGGCATGGCCGCAATATCGACCACACTGATGATCTTCTCCCCCGGCGACCATCTGGTCGTCTGCGACGACGTTTACGGAGGCGCCTACCGGGTGCTTTCCACCATCTTCAACCGGATGGGAATCACCTCCACCTTTGTCGATGCCACCGATCTTGCGGCTATTGAAGCGGCCATCGGCCCCGAAACCAAAGGGATCTATCTCGAAACTCCTTCGAACCCGCTCCTGAAGGTCACCGATCTGCGGGGCGCGGCGGAGATTGCCCGCCGGCACGGCATCATCACGCTGGTGGATAACACCTTCATGACACCGTACCTGCAACGCCCGCTGGAACTCGGCTGCGATATCGTCCTGCACAGCGGCACCAAGTTCATCAACGGCCACAGCGATGTCCTCTGCGGCTTTGCCATAACCGGGGATAATGATTTGGGAGATCGTATCCGCTACATCCAGAACGCCTTCGGCACCGGACTCGGCCCGCAGGACTCATTTCTGACACTGCGCGGCGTCAAGACCCTCAAGGTCAGAATGGACCAGAGCCAGCAAAGTACCCTTATAATCGTTTCCTGGCTGAAGCGGCATCCGCGCGTTACTGCCGTTAATTATCCGGGACTTCCGGAACACCCGGGATTCGCCATCCACAACTCCCAGGCAGACGGTCCGGGAGCGGTCTTTTCCTTTGAACTCGATTCCTATGAGACAACCAAACGGTTACTGGAAAATTCGCAGCTGGCAGCTTTTGCGGTAAGCCTGGGAGGAGTCGAAAGCATCATCTCCTACCCTGCCAA
>CAIYZD010000014.1 GCA_903930585.1 uncultured Geobacteraceae bacterium
AGTTCAAGGGCATCACCTTCGCCTACGGTACCTGGCTGGGGCCGAGTGGAGATCAAGGCTATGCCGACAACCAGACCGGCGTGATCTGGACCAACACACCACCCACCACCACGAAATCCCTGGCCAGCGTCTCCTTCCAATATACCAAGGACATTGTTTTTGAGCGCAATGTCGTTACCCACATGGGCGGGTCGGGCCTGGATTTTGGCCATGGCCCACAACGCGTCATCATCCGGGGCAACTGCATTTACAACATCTCCTGCAACGCCATTTTCTTAGGCGAGTTTGACGACGCCAAAGAAACCGATCCCACCAAGCAGGCTGAGGGCAATATCATTCAGAATAATTACATCACCAAGGTAGGCCGCGAATATGAGGATGGCATAGCAATCTGTGCCGGCTACAATCGACATCTCCTAGTTGACCATAACGACGTTTACGATTGTCCCTACACAGGAATCTCTGTGGGCTGGGGTTGGGACAAAAAGCTGGGCTACAGCTTTCAAAACACCATTTCCAACAACCATGTGCGCCACGTTATGACAATCTTGAGCGACGGGGGCGGTATCTACACTCTGGGCAATCACGGGGACGCCACCCATATCACCGTGTGGAAGGGTAATTTTATTGAAGACGTTAATGGCAATGGTCTCTACCCGGATGAAGGCAGTGGTTTTGTGGAAATCACCAACAACTTGGTTTTAAAAGTAAGCCGCAAATGGTTGGAGCCTCATATCGACCACGATCTTCGCGCCCATAACAACTATACCGACTCTCCCGCAACGTGGAAACGGCCCTTGAAGCCTGACGAATCCAAGCCTGATCCGAGCAAACAAAACAGCACCAAAGCTCAGGAGGATATCAATAAATGGAAGGCATACGCCGAGAAAAATAACGTTGTCATTGAAAATAACGTGTTTGACCTCAATCCCGATGCACTGCCTGATGCGGCTAAAGCCATCGTTGCTGCCGCTGGTCTGCAACCCGAGTTCGCCGACATCAAGAATCAGATTGTCAAACCGGATATTGAGGCCGCCCCACCCGTTCAAGAAACTGGTAAGAAGGGTCATTGATATCCATCCACGGCGACAAACCTCAGATAAATGAGTTGTGGCAATTCCCAGAGCTGTTCAAGCGGACGAACGCTGAAAATCATCTAACTGTTTTATCTCCGGGCATTTTTATGCCGAAACCCAAGCACCTTTTTCGAGGAGGCTCTAGCTCCTACTTAACCTATGGGATGACCGCGTCAGCACCGGGAAGTAGGCGTGCGGACGTTGTTCGTGCCGGCGAGATACACCTTGGCGATTTGCAGATTGTGTCCACGAGTTGCAGGTGTTCTTCCTGCGCGAGCTGATCCAGCATGGGGAGGAGTTCTTTGAGACCCACCCACCGGGTGGCATCAAACCTCTTGTGGTTGGGTGGGGTGGGACGACAGACGAAAATCTTCGGTTTGCTTGGTAACGCGCCCAGATCGTTCAGCAGTGCCCGATAGGCGGGCAGGAAGTCGGCTTTGTTCGTCCAGACCGCGGGGTTGCAATCGTTGATGCCGAGATTGATGATGGCCACATCGGGCGCAAAGGTCACCACGCGCGCGACGGCGGTTGTCACCATGCTCTTGATCCTTTCAATAAAACTTGACAAGCCGTTCG
>CAIYZD010000015.1 GCA_903930585.1 uncultured Geobacteraceae bacterium
AAAAAAAACAAGTTTTATAATCAGTTATCTCCCCCTCCAACCAGACACGAAAGGAGCCGCCATGAATCACGCCGAAATGGCATCCCGCCTACCGGAATAATGCACCGGAAAGACCATTCCGGAATTGGTAGCGGAACAATTAACTCGCTCCATCCCGAAGAGTTGTTTTTATCTGTTTTTTATGGCACTCTTGTCACCTGGCAAGACCCTGCCCCTGTTAAACAGGTGCGAGCGTTGACGAGTCATTATTCGAGGAGCTACCGGAATGAGCGACGTTGTAAAGCAACAGATAAAAGACCTTCTCAAAAAGCACAACGCCGTGCTGCTGGCCCATAACTACATGCGTGACGAGGTACAGGAGATCGCCGATATCACCGGCGATTCTCTGGCATTATCCATTGAGGCTTCCAAAACCGATGCAGATGTCATTGTTTTCTGTGGCGTACACTTCATGGCTGAATCGGCGGCAATTCTTTCTCCGAACAAGAAGGTGCTGCTCCCCCGCCTGGATGCCGGCTGTCCGATGGCTGATATGGTTACCGCCGGGGAGTTGGAGCTGCTCAAATCCAAACACCCCGGAGTGCCGGTGGTGACCTATGTGAACTCATCTGCGGAAGTCAAGGCGCATTCGGATATCTGCTGCACTTCCGCCAATGCTCTCAAGGTGGTACGCTCGCTCCCGGAGAACGAACTGATCTTTGTCCCGGACCGTAACCTCGGACGCTGGGTTGCCAAATTCGTACCGGAGAAGAAGTTTATCTTCTGGGAGGGGTTCTGTCCGACCCACGAACGGATGACCGTGGCTGCGGTACAACAGAAAAAAGCGGAGCACCCCGACGCACTCTTTATCTGCCACCCCGAAAGCGCCCTGGAGGTCTCGGCCCTCGCCGACCATGTCTGCTCCACGAGCGGTATGTATGACTACTGCCGTACCAGCCCGGCCGAAAAATTCATTATCGGCACCGAAGCCGGCATTCTCTACAAGTTGCGGCAGGAGAACCCGGACAAGGAATTCATCCTGGCCTCTCCTGCCCTGTTCTGCCCCAACATGAAGCTTACCTCGCTGGAAGACGTCTTTGCTTCACTCCAGACGCTGACACCAGTAATCAGCGTACCGGAAGAGACCCGTCTCAAAGCGAAAGGGGCACTGGACCGGATGCTGGCGATTCCCCGCGACTGACCTGAATCCGTGGCGGAGTCACGGATTCAGGTTAAAAAAGAACATCAAGCAAATGAACGGGAAGACCGATAAGAGCAACAGGGGATTAGGAGCACGCAGATGCCATGGTATATAAATCCAACCGCTACTCGTAAGGTCGTTAACAGAATAGCCGCCCGCTATTCGCAGGCTTCTCTTCAGGACTTGCAGAGCGCGCTGGACCGGGCGACTCAAAGCCTGTGGAAAAAGCAGGAATTCTACTATAAACATATTGAGCAGGGCAGAGAGGCAGCAAAACCGTAGAGCTTCATCCTTCATCCTTCATCGCCTCAGCCAGATCATCAAGAGTAGCCACCGACATATCAGCCAACTCCGGCCAGCGGAAAGCGCAACTGCTGTCCACGTGTATCGTGGCGGTACCGGCGGCACGCCCCACCTGCAGGTCGAACAGATAATCCCCCACCATCACCGTCTCGTCCGGCCCCCTCCCCCAGGCGGCAAGAAGTTTCTCGATCCCCTCCGGGTGCGGTTTGGGTGCGGCCTCGTCCCGCCCCAGGATATCAGCATCGTCAAAATATCCCTTAAGACCGATCTGGCCGAGGGTATGGAGGGCAATCTCGCGGGTATTGCGAGTAAGGATGCCGACGCGGGCGGAGCGCCCGAGCAGTTGATCCAGCAGCCGTCCGGCGCCGGGGGCGGCGGCGGTCTTGCCGGCCAGTTCATACTCGATCTCGATCAACCGGGCGTGCCGTGCCTCGGACTCATCAGGTGCCAGACTTGCAAGGAACCGGAGGATGTCGGTATCGGACTCGGTCATGCCGAGCGCACTCCGGATAGCAGGAAAATCATGCACCGGGATGGTAAGCGTCCCGTCCAGATCGAATATCCAGCAGGTGCGGGCAAGAATGTGATGGTGATGTGACATATCAATCCATACCTCTGATACCTGTGTACCCTTGCGCTCTCCGGAAGATTTGGCTATAGTACCGACCATCCCCGTTTCACCAGGAACAGATCACCATGTCTCATATTTTCGATATTGTCATCGGCACCGTAGCGCTGCGCCCGTATGTATTTGCTTTTTTCGGGGCGTTTCTGGCGGTCTGCGTGCCGCATGTCGGGTGGAAACGGACTCTCTCCTTCACGCTGGCCGGCTATTGTATTGCCTTCGGTTCCGAATGGCTCTCCATCAACACCGGCCTCCCCTATGGCTGGTACTATTACATCGATACGACCAGCTCCCGCGAGCTATGGGTAGCCGGAGTACCATTCTTCGATTCGCTTTCCTACGTCTTTCTCGCCTACTGCAGTTATGCAACCGCCCTGTTTATCCTCTCGCCGCTCAAAGCATGGCGATGGAACGTTGCCACGCTGGAAACCCGGCGCATCCGCCGTTCCTTTGCGGCACTGCTGCTGGGCGCCCTCCTGCAAACCGGCCTCGATGTCGTTATCGACCCGGTGGCGCTTCAAGGGCGCCGCTGGTTTCTCGGGCAGATCTACGGCTACCGCGAGCGGGGAATCCATTTCGGAGTGCCGCTCTCCAACTACGGCGGCTGGCTGTTGACCAGTCTGTTCCTGATTGCCGCGTTCCAGCTGATCGATGCCCGACGACAGGATAAACCGGCGACAGGCGTCGTCGCCCTCCCCTTTCGCTCCCTGCTCGGACCGCTTTTGTACCTGTCGGTACTGATCTTCAATATCGCAATGACGCTATTCATCGGCGAACAGTTAATGGCGCTCTGCGGCTCATTGATGTATGTGCTGCCGGTTGTGATCGTCGTAATTCTGGCACAGAGGCGGGTTAATCGCTTTACCAGGGAACAGATGGGAGACCATCTGCGGGATTACCCCTGGTCACCTGCGGGCCGCGTCCTCAAGGGAGGAAAATAGGCGGGGCAGCACCGCCGTCAGGCTCTTCGCCGCCGTACGGCTGCTGAAACCGAGTCGTACGAGCTGCGGTATGATGCGGGGTTTGCGCAACACCGTCAGCAGAACTTTGTACAGGCGGATACGACGCATATCCGCATCGCAGAATTCGTCCAGCGTAAATTCGAGTTCTTCAGCGGCTGTATCACTGACAGCGCGGATTGCCAGCAACGGTATACCGTTTTCCGCAGCAACCAGGGCGATGGCAGCGCTCTCCATCTCGACTACCGGGTTGGGGTACGCGCCCGACATCATTTTTGCCAGGCGTTCTTTTGATGTAATCACCGTCGCAGTGACAAACGTCCCCCCGAAAACCCGTTCTCCCGGAGCATCCTTTCGCGCGACAAATGCCCGGCCGATAGAGGAGAGCAGCAGCGGAATCTCCTCAAAACCGCTTTCATTGGTAATTAGGATTTTTTTCGCCACAACGACATCACCCGCCTCCCGTTCCGGCTCTATCCCACCGCAAAATCCGGCCGAAATCAGCAGGTCAGGACGCCCGGCGCGGATAAGCGCCTCTGTCCCCCTGGCAGCATTGTCGATGCCCATACCGGATTCCACCAGCAGGAATTCATGGCCGGCGAAACTCCCCCGCCCTCCCCTGAATGACCCGCACGGCGCGGCGACCACGGTGTCAAGATTCTTCGCCACCGCGCGGAATTCCTCCGGCATTGCTGTAATGATTCCGATGTTCATGGCACGCTTCCCGTCACCCATCCTATCTATCAGAACTATGCGGCAGACTTCTTCGCCTGTTTTCCGGCAAGTTTGGCAATAACACGAAGCGCCTCGTTCACGGATTTGGAATCACCAAACACCTTTGCTACATCCGGAGCCAACACCACGACATCACTTTTTATTCCTTTGAAACGGTCTGCATACATGCCCCGCACGCCACCGTTAAAATCGTATTCGGCAAGCATATCAGGCTCTTTAAGCGGGTTCAGCGACCTTTGATTATCACTCAATTCTCCCATCTGTTTCATCCCCAAAAATAACATAAAAAACGCCTTACATTACCCCGCCGGCACTTGCCTGTCAACGAATCACATCGGCTTATCACGAAAAGCTGGACAAATCGAAAATCATATACTATATTTTGCGTTCGCTTATACGGAGAGATGTCCGAGTGGTTGAAGGAGCACGCCTGGAAAGCGTGTGTACGTTAATAGCGTACCGAGGGTTCGAATCCCTCTCTCTCCGCCAGTATAGTTTTTGCAGCAGAGCAAAAAGTTCATATGCATGGCTTGCAAGATCTGAGGAATGGGGGCGTACCGTTAGTACGCCGCAGTGACGAAGGTTGAGCGTATTGCAGCAAATGGACTTTTGGCAACGCTGCATGTTTGCAGGCGGATATGATAGCCGGGCCTCGCGCAACGGCACGCCGTGAACTCCGCCAGGTCCGGAAGGAAGCAACGGCAGCGGCTTCTGCTGTGTGCCGCGGGTAAACCCGGCTATCATATGCGCCTGCAAGCAGATTTTCCCTGCCACGTCCCCCTTAACAACGTTAGCTCCCCCGTTATCGGGTGAAGCGTCAGATTATCCGCGAGGTTAGATCTCTTGTCCAACGACACGCACTATGAAGTCCTGGCAAGGAAATATCGCCCCCAGAATTTTTCCGAACTGGCGGGCCAGGAACATGTCAGCCGCACTCTGCAAAACGCCATCGATTCCGGGCGGGTTGCCCATGCCTTTCTGTTTACCGGAGCCCGTGGTGTCGGCAAGACCAGTACCGCCCGCATCATGGCCAAAACGCTTAACTGCGAGAGAGGGGTTACGCACGAACCCTGTAACGTCTGCCCACAGTGCATCGAGATAACCAAAGGCACCTCTACCGACGTTTTTGAAATCGACGGCGCCTCCAACAACGGCGTAGACGATGTCCGCGACCTGCGCGACAATATCAAGTACCTCCCTTCCCACAGCCGTTACCGGATCATCATCATCGACGAAGTCCACATGCTCTCCACCAACGCCTTCAACGCACTCCTGAAAACACTTGAAGAGCCGCCGGAACATGTCAAATTCATCTTTGCCACAACAGAACCGCACAAATTACCGGTCACCATCCTGTCGCGCTGCCAGCGCTTCGACTTCAAACGGGTAACCCTGCCGAAAATCATTGCCCGGCTGCGTGAAATTGCCGGAAAAGAGTCCGTGGTCATCAACGACACGTCGCTGGCGCTGATCGCCCGTAAGGGGGACGGCAGCATGCGTGACTCCCTGACCGCGTTCGATCAGGTGCTGGCATTCTGCGGCAACAGTGTCAGCGACGAAGATGTCGGCACCCTGCTGGGAGCAATCGACCGCCGCCTGCTGGCTGAAATTTCGGCGGCGGTCTTCAGCGGCGATACCCAGAACGTACTTGCCGGAATCAAGCAGGTTGATCTGGTCGGCTATAACATGCGCCAGTTCTGCCAGGAGCTGATCGAACATTTTCGCAACCTGCTGGTAATCCGCTCGGTCAAAAAGCCGGAAGAGATTCTGGATCTGGCGGCAGCGGAACTGGATGAACTTCACAAACAGACACTCCATATAACGGCACTGGACATCCAGAGGCGCTTGACCCTGCTCATAAAAGCCGAATCGGAAATGGCGTACGCCAGTTTCCCTCGCCTGATTGTAGAGATGGCGCTTCTGAAAGCTGCTTTGCTCGCCCCGTTGGTACCGATTCAGGAATTAATCGACAAAATAAAGGCGCTGGAAACGGCAGCGGTCCATACACCGTCACTGCCATGGGAAGCCGCCAGGGTTGCACCGGCAGCGATGGCGCACCATACCGAGGCGCCCCCCCCGGCGCCCTCCCGTCCTGCGCCGCCGGTTGCCGCTCCCCCCACCGTTTCGCACCTCGAATCAGCGGGAGGACACACCGATTGGGGACGCTTTGTAGCTTTTGTAAATGAGCAGGAGCGGCTGCTTGGGTCGGTGCTTGAACATGGGAGTCCGCTCAAACAGGAGAGTGGCCTGATTGAGATCGGCTTTCCCGCCGGCAGTTATTATCTGACAGCAGCTCAGGATGCAGAATTTATCGCCGATGTCCAGGCACTGGTCGGCAGTTTCACCGGCAGAAACATCGTTATCCGGATAAAGCCGATCGAAGCCGGTCTCGCCGACGCGCCCTTGTCGCTTGCGGAAAAAAAAAAGTGTGACGCCGAGCAACACCTTGAAACACTGAAACGGGATATTGAAAATCATCCGGTGGTAAAAGAGGCGGAGCGGGTGTTTGGTCGCAGCATTACGGACGTACGGGAGTTGTAGTACCAGAAATTCCCGGCGCAATTACCGGCAGTACCATGAAAAAGAGGGGGAAAAGATGTCAAAAGGATTAGCAAATATCATGAAACAGGCCCAGATGATTCAGCAGAAGATGGCCCGGTTGCAGGAAGAAGCCAGCTTAAAAACCGCGGTAGCGACTTCCGGCGGCGCCGTAACGGCCACGGTAAACGGCAAAAATGAAATAATTTCACTGGAAATAAAAAAGGAAGCGGTCGATCCAAACGATGTAGAAATGCTTCAAGACCTTGTTATTACTGCTGTTAATGAGGCTCTAAAGAAAGTTCACGCCGAGATGGGGGATGAAATGTCTAAAATTACCGGCGGAATGAGTATCCCCGGCCTTTTCTAACGATATTATAAAATAAAAAAAATGTTTTATTTGTGTCAAAATTTATGTTAACAAAATCATCTTCATTGATGCGTTTGGTAGGAGAGTTGAAGAAGTTGCCGGGCATCGGGGAACGAACCGCGCTCCGTCTGGCGTTCCATCTTCTCAAGTCGCCCCGGAACATGACTGCATTGTCGGAATCACTTTGTGAGGTTAGAGACCGGGTACGTCCCTGCTCTACCTGCTTTGCCATTACGGAGAATGACCCCTGCGCCATCTGCTCCGGCAACCGGGACACAAGCATTATCTGCGTTGTTGAAAACTCCCAGGATCTGATGGCTCTGGAACGGAGTAACGCCTACCAGGGAGTCTATCATGTGCTTGAGGGGGCCATCTCGCCACTATCCGGCATCGGGCCTGCAGATCTGAGGATCACGGAACTTGCCGAGCGGGTCGGAGCGGGTACGGTTCGCGAAGTGGTGATTGCCACAAATTTCACCGTTGAGGGTGAAGCGACAGCGCTCTACCTGACACGATTATTAAAACCGGCCGGAGTTAAAATCAGCCGACTGGCACACGGAATCCCGCTCGGGAGCGATATTGAATTTGTAGATGCAGCGACCGTACAATGGGCACTGCAGGGAAGAAACGAATTGTAGGTGAGCACCGCGCTTCAGCAGCTGATCCAGCATATATTCCACAGAGGAGGCAGTACATGAGCAAAAAGATGGTAACCATTGACGGCAACACCGCCGCCGCCCACGTGGCTCACGCCACAAACGAAGTTATCGCCATTTACCCAATTACCCCGTCATCGGTAATGGGAGAAATTTCCGACGCCAAAAGCGCGGCCGGCGAGAAAAACATTTGGGGAGTCGTACCGACCATTGCGGAGATGCAATCCGAAGGGGGCGCTGCTGGCGCCGTTCACGGTGCTCTACAGGCCGGGGCGCTCACTACCACCTTCACCGCAAGTCAGGGCTTGCTCCTGATGATTCCGAACATGTTCAAGATTGCCGGCGAGTTGACATCCACGGTATTCCACGTGACCGCGCGCGCCGTTGCCGCACAGGCACTCTCCATCTTTGGCGACCACTCGGATGTCATGTCGTGCCGCTCTACCGGGTGGGCATTTCTCTGTTCCAACAACGTTCAGGAAGTCATGGACTTTGCCCTGATCGCCCAGTCATCAACCCTGCGCTCCCGTATTCCGTTTCTGCATTATTTCGACGGTTTCCGCACCTCTCACGAAATCCAGAAAGTTGAAGAAATTTCTTATGATGATATGCGTTTCATGCTGGACGACAAGCTGATTATCTCACACAAGCAGCGTGGTCTTTCTCCGGATCGTCCCGAAATGCGCGGCACCGCACAAAACCCTGACGTCTATTTCCAGGGACGCGAAACGGTTAACAGCTACTACCCTGCCTGCGAGAAAATTGTTCAGGAAGAGATGGACAAATTTGGCAAACTGACCGGGCGCAAGTACAAGCTGGTTGAATATGCCGGCGCCAAAGATGCCGACCGCGTGGTTGTGGTTATGGGGTCCGGCGCAGACGTCGTTCAGGACACCGTCGAGAACCTGGTGAAATCGGGCGAAAAAGTCGGCGTAATCAAGATTCACCTCTATCGCCCGTTCCCGCTTGATGCATTCATCAAGGCGCTCCCCAAAACGGTCAAGAAAATTGCCGTGCTTGATCGCACCAAAGAGCCGGGGTCACTTGGCGAACCGCTCTATCTCGATATTCGCACCGCCATCGGCGAAGCAATGGCAGACGGAAAATTCAAATTCGACGGGTATCCGGTCATTGTCGGCGGTCGCTACGGTCTCGGCTCCAAAGAGTTTAACCCGGCCATGGCGAAAGCGGTTCTCGATAATCTGAAAGCCAAAAAGCCGAAAAACAAATTTGTTGTCGGCATTGAAGAAGATGTTACCAACTGCAGCCTGCCGGTTGATTATTCTTTCAAAAATCCGATGCCCGGCACCTATGAGGCAATGTTCTTCGGCCTCGGCGCAGACGGTACGGTCGGCGCAAACAAAAACTCCATCAAGATCATCGGTGAAGAAACCAACAATAACGCCCAGGCCTACTTCGTGTATGACTCCAAGAAGGCCGGTTCCATAACCACCTCGCATCTCCGCTTTGGCAAAAAACCGATCCGCGCTCCATACCTGGTACAGGAAGCCGACTTTGTCGCCTGCCACAACTTCTCCTTCCTGGAAAAGTACGACATGCTTGCCCGCGCCAAAGACGGCGCCACATTCCTGCTCAACGCGCCATTCGAGCATGATGCGGTATGGGATACCATGCCGAAAGAAGTACAGCAGCAGATTATCAGCAAGAAACTCAAATTCTACGTTATCGACGGCGTCAAACTCGGCAATGAAATCGGCCTTGGACCCCGTATCAATATCATCATGCAGACGGCGTTCTTCAAGATTTCCGGCATCATTCCGCTCAAGGACGCTGTTGCTTCCATCAAGGACGCCATCAAGAAGTCCTACGGCAAAGCCGGTGAAAAAGTTCTTGAGATGAACTACAAGGCTGTTGATGCCGGGCTTAACAACTTCTACGAAGTGACCGTACCTGCAAAAGCATCCAGCAAGTTGAAGATGGCCTCGGCTGTTTCCAGCAAGGCTCCCAAGTTTGTCAAAGATGTTACCGGTGTTATCGTTGCCGGCCTGGGTGACTCGCTGCCGGTTTCAAAAATGCCCGCCGACGGCACATTCCCGACGGCAACATCACAGTACGAAAAACGGAATATCGCTGTCGATATTCCGGTATGGGATGAGAAAATCTGCATCCAGTGCGGTATCTGTTCTTTTGTCTGCCCGCACGCATCGGTCCGCATGAAAGCCTATGATGCCGATCTGCTCAAGAAAGCGCCGAAAACATTCAAGTCAGTCGATTGCAAAATCACCGAGATGGCCGGCAAAAAACTGACCATTCAGGTTGCCCCGGAAGACTGCACCGGCTGTGGCGCCTGCGCGTACAACTGCCCGGCAAAAGATAAGCAGAACCCGAGCCACAAGGCGCTGGATATGCACTTCCAACCGCCTCTGCGCGCGGCAGAAGCGGAAAACTTCGACTTTTTCCTGTCACTTCCCGATGTCGATGCCAGCACGCTCAAACTGGAAACACTCCGGAGCAACCAGCTGGTACGTCCGCTGTTCGAGTTCTCCGGCGCATGCCAGGGATGTGGTGAGACACCATACCTGAAACTCCTGTCTCAACTCTTTGGCGACCGCATGCTTATTGCCAATGCCACCGGATGTTCTTCTATTTACGGCGGCAATCTCCCGACAACTCCGTGGGCAAAACGTGCCGACGGCAGAGGCCCGGCCTGGTCAAACTCGCTGTTTGAAGACAACGCCGAATTCGGTTACGGCATGCGTTTGACAGTGGATCAGTTCGCCAAATCCGCCCGTGAGGCACTGGCAACACTCGCATCGACCAAAGGTTTTGCCGCTGCGAAACTTGCCAAGGAAATCCTTGCAGCCCCTCAAACGACCCAGACTGACATTGAGACGCAGCGCGGACGCGTTGATGAGCTCAAAAAAGCAATCAAAGGGAGCAAAGATGCGACCGTTAAACAGCTGCTCCCATTCATCGACTACCTGATCAAGAAATCGGTATGGTGCATTGGTGGCGACGGCTGGGCGTACGATATCGGCTTCGGCGGACTTGATCACGTAATCGCATCAGGCAAAAACATCAACCTCTTTGTTCTGGATACCGAAGTATACTCAAACACCGGCGGCCAGGCATCGAAATCGACACCGATGGGCGCCGTGGCACTGTTTGCTGCCGGTGGCAAGCCACTCTCCAAGAAGGATC
The DNA here is from genome assembly GCA_903930585.1 of uncultured Geobacteraceae bacterium. Classification (GTDB taxonomy): domain Bacteria; phylum Desulfobacterota; class Desulfuromonadia; order Geobacterales; family Pseudopelobacteraceae; genus JACRCG01. Next base: position 10,529 of record CAIYZD010000015.1, read on the forward strand.
TGGGGATGATCGCCATGTCGTACGGCTCGGTCTATGTCGCACAGGTTTCCATGGCAAATCCGGCCCAGTGCATCAAAGCCATGATGGAGGCGGAAGCATTTGACGGTCCTTCCCTCATCATCGCCTACGCTCACTGCATCGCCCACGGCATCAATATGACCACTGCCGTTGATGAGCAGAAAAAAGCCGTTAACTCCGGTTACTGGCCGCTGTACCGTTACAACCCGGCGCTGGCAGCTGAGGGAAAGAATCCGCTGCTGCTGGACAGTAAAACACCGTCCATCGAATTCCGCGAATTCACCGATGGCGAAAACCGCTACCGGATGCTGAAAAATGCCAATCCGGAAGCAGCTGATGCGTTGATGAAGAAAGCCGGTGAGTGGGTCAAGACGCACTTTGCTTACTACCAGAAACTTGCAGCGCTTAACTTTGAAGAAACCGGCGAGAAAAAGTAGTCAGCAGTTTTGTGAAATGATACTATCCAGCCCCGCAGAGTAATCTGCGGGGTTTTTTCATTTCAGTATCCGGAGATACATGTATGCTCAACGATACCAACGACCTGGGAGCCGCACTGTTCAAAACCTGGACCGAGAAGCAGCGGCGCGACGAGATTGAAAAGCTGGTGCAGGGATTCCGCAATGGAGTCCCTGTGGGAGTACTCTGTAAGATGGCCGAGACGATTGCCGGAGATAAAAAGAAGGCGAAAAAGTATCTCAAACAGTTTATGAGTGACACCGAGCGTAAAGCGGTCATCGACTCCGCGACCGGTTCAATGCTGCCGGTAGTGACATCATTTCTGGCGTAACGTCCGCTGAGGAGCAGTATGAAGAAGATATTTATTGCCGGATGCGGGTATATCGGTGAACGGATAGCACACTCCTGCCGTGCGTCCGGAGCGGATGTAACCTGCATGGTCAGGTCACCCGAACATGGAGCCCGTCTTGAAAGCGCCGGTTTTGCCACCATAGCCGCCACACTCGATGATCAGGCCACGCTCCCCCCCTTTGATCTGGCGGACACGGTTTTGTTTTACCTGATTCCACCACCGGGAGGCGGGATAATCGACAGTCGGACCGCACATTTTGTCACACACATATCTGCGGCGGAACCGCCGTCAAAGATTGTCTACATGAGCACAACGTCGGTGTACGGCGGAGGCGAAGACCGCGTGGTAACCGAAGAGTCTCCAACGCTTCCCGATTCTGCCATGGGGAAACGCCGGCTCAATGCCGAACATGCGTTTCTGCAGTATGGCGCTGGCAGGAACGTTCCGGTCGTCATCCTCCGGGTGAGCGGCATCTATGGTCCGGGGCGACTGCCGTTGATGCAGATCAATCAGGGGCAGCCGCTTTTGAATGAGGATGAGTCCGGCCCGAGTAATCGTATTCACGCCGACGATTTGACAGCAGTCGGCATCGCTGCGGCGGAGTATGGGATGGATGGTGATATTTTTAATATCAGTGACGGGCATCCTTCCAGTATGACATCATATTTCAATGCCTGTGCCGATGCACTCGGATTGCCGCGTCAACCGCAGGTAGCGCTGGAAGAAGCGCGCCGGGATATGTCGCCGCTGATGTTTTCCTACGTCAGCCAATCGCAGATTGTCGACAACCACCGAATGCTGGAGCGCCTCACAATACAACTGCGCTATCCGGACATGATGGCTGGAATTGCCGCATCTGTCAAAATGCCTGCGAACAGTGTGAAAGAATAATTCAGAGCTCCGTTGATTAATCCTTATCTTGCAGTAAGCTTTTATCAAAAGGTAATCTATATTAAATTAAACGAAAATCTTGCGAGGATTCAAACGAGTCCTCATTTGCCCCGGTAACTTTCCCTCCTAGTTGCCGGGGTGTTTTTTTGAAAGAGAAGTGGGTTACGGTTGACGCACCGAAGCCGTTATGCTTTAATCGTCCGGTGGAAATAGAAGCCTACATAGCACTTGGTTCCAATCTTGGAAACCGTGAATTAAACCTGTTGCGTGGCGTTGCCGAGCTCGGAAGAGTCCCGGAAAGCAAGGTAACGGCGCTCTCGTCATTTTATGAAACATCTCCGGTCGGCGCCGTCATTCAGGATGCGTTCTACAACGCGGTGCTCAGACTCTCGACACGTCTTGATGCACGCTCGCTGTTGACCCACTTGCAGCAGATCGAGAATAAAACCTTCAAGCGGATCAGGGCCATCCATCAGGGGCCTCGCAGTATGGATCTGGATCTTCTGTTATACGGAGACAGGGAGATTTCAGAGAAAGACCTTATAGTCCCCCATCCTCGCCTGGCAGAGCGCCGTTTCGTACTTCAGCCGCTCTGTGAAATAGCACCGAATCTGCTGCACCCTGTGACCGGAAAGAGCATGAGCGAGCATCTCGCCTCGCTGCAATCCGGAGAGACTGTTGTCAAACTATAACCGGAGGAACAAGAGTGATCAGATTTTTGTTTATGGGACTGATGCTGTACATCGGCTACCGCATACTTGTCTCGCTGATCTCTCCTAAAAAAACAGCGGCGAAACCGGCCGCAAAAAGCCGCGACTCCGGCGAAGAGACCCACCGCGACCCGGTCTGTGGCCTCTACGTATCGGAGGAGACGGCTGTCATCGGCAGACATGACGGCCAGCGGCACTATTTCTGCTCCATGGATTGTCTGGAAAAATATCGCGAACAACTCGACCACTCTTCACCATCATAATCCCGATAAATCGGGATACATACTCGGAGGACCTGATGAAATTTTTTATCGATACTGCAGATGTAAAAGAAATCCGCGAAGCACACGCACTCGGACTGGTTGACGGCGTAACCACCAATCCGTCGCTGATTGCCAAATCGGGGCGCAAATTCAAGGATGTCATCAAGGAGATTGTCTCCATCGTTGACGGCCCGATTTCCGCAGAAGTTATCTCTCTGGACGCACCGGGCATGATCAAGGAAGCTAAGGAGCTGGTCAAGATTCACAAGAACATCGTCATCAAGCTGCCGATGACTCCTGAAGGTCTCAAAGCCTGTAAGGCACTCACCGACAAAGGGATCAAGACCAATGTAACTCTGATCTTCACCCCAATGCAGGCGTTGCTGGCCGCCAAGGCAGGAGCCTCCTACGTATCGCCGTTTGTCGGCCGCCTTGACGACATCTCACAGGACGGAATGGGAATCATCGAAGAGATCCGCACGATTTTCGACAACTATGGCTATATGGCCGAGATAATCGTAGCCAGCGTGCGTAATCCGATCCATGTCCTCAACTCTGCCCTGATCGGCGCCGACATTGCCACCATCCCCTACTCGGTCATGATCCAACTGGCCAAACACCCGCTGACCGACGCCGGCATCGACAAGTTTTTAAAGGACTGGGAGAGCGTACCGAAATAATATGTCAGCCGCCCATACCACAAAACCGTTCATACCGCTTTCCATACTGTTCTCCGCATCCGAAGCCGCTCCTTTTGCCAAGGAGGGGGGGCTCGGCGATGTCGTCGGCGCACTCCCCAAATATCTTGCCCGCATGGGTCATGATGTCCGGGTCGTATTACCGCGTTACTTCTGTGTTACCCCTGAAAAATACGGGCTCACACTTTTACCGGGGACACTGGTCGTGCCAATGGGAACCATCGGTCACCAGTACTGCGGCGTATGGGAGGGGCGCCTGCCGGGGTGCGACGTACCGGTCTACTTCCTTGAACATGAGGCCTATTACGGTCGCTCCGGCCTGTATCAGGAGGAGGGTGAGGGATATCTCGACAACGATAACCGCTTTGTCTTCCTTTCCAAGGCCTCGCTTGAGCTCTGCAAAATGCTGGACTGGTCGCCGGATGTCATCCATGCCCACGACTGGCACACCAGTGTCATCCCGGTTCTGCTGAACAGTTCTTACCTGCACGACCGTTACGTCGGCAACGCTGCGTCCCTGCTGACCCTCCACAACATGCAGCATCAGGGGAATTTCTACCCCGGCCTGATGGATGTGCTCGGCATCGGCTGGAAACATTTCAACTATCTCGAACTGGAAAAAGACGATCAGGTTAATCTGCTGAAAGGGGGGCTATACCACGCCACCCTGCTTAATACGGTCAGCGAGGAATATTCGAGGGAGATTCAGACCACCACCTTTGGCTGGGGACTTGAAGGAGTCGTGCAGGATCGGGCCGCCGATCTGAGCGGCATTCTGAATGGTGTCGATTATGAAGAATGGGATCCGGCCACCGACCCCTTTATTGCCGTAAACTATGCCTCCAAAACCGTTAAAAAAGGGAAAGCCGCCTGCAAGCGCGATCTCCAGGTTTCAATGGGTCTGCCGCAGCGGGATGATGTGCCGTTGTTCGGGATTGTATCGCGAATGGTCAAACAGAAAGGGACCGATATTCTGGCGGAAGCAATTCACCGTATTTTATCGATCGATTGTCAGGTAGTGGTAGTCGGCAACGGAGAACCATGGGCACACTTCTATTTCGGCGATATCGCAGCCCTGTACCCGGAAAAATTTGCCTGTTATATCGGCTACAATGAAGCTCTTGCGCACAAGGTTGAAGCGGGAGCCGACTTCTTCGTGATGCCTTCCTCGTTTGAACCATGCGGGCTGAATCAGATGTATTCCCTTGCCTACGGCACCCCCCCGATCGTCCGGGCCACCGGCGGTCTTGCCGATAGCGTGGACAATTTTAACGAGGCGGTCCAGACCGGCGACGGTTTCAAATTCTGGAGCCACAGTGCGACGGCCCTGTTCGATACCGTAGGCTGGGCAGCCTGGACCTTTTTCAACAACCCCAAAGGACTGGCCGCGCTCCGTAAAAACGGCATGAAGAAGCGTTTTACCTGGGAAGCTGCCGCGCATAAATACGACGAACTCTACCACCTCGCCATCCTGCGCAGAAGAGGCGGAGAATATTACCGCAACCGTTTCGGCGGATAAGCCGAAATGGTTTAGAACTACGGAGAATCAGATGCGTTCGATTCTGACACGTCTCGGCATACGGGCCAAATTAATTTTGCTTTTCGTGTTCATCAAGGTAATTCCCTTGTTGCTGCTGGCTGTGATTGCCTGGCAGGGACTCATCCAACTGGGGGCCCAGGTATCTGAGCGCAGTGCCAAAATGGCAACCAGTGTACGCGACACGGTGGGACAGCTGAGTGAAGTGATGACCAGGGAGTCTGTACGCGCTCTCGATCTCAAATCACGCGAACTCATAGAACGGCTCACCACCGATACGGCGCTTGCGGTTGCCGACTTTCTCAGGGCACGCGACCACGACGTCCTCCTTGCCGCAGCGCTGGACCCCTCCGAAGCTTCCTTTCAACGATTTCTGCGTAACCGTACCCGCGCACTGATCGTTCCCGGCACATGGGCTTTGAACAAAGACGAAAAAACCTGGGTGCCCGCCAACACGCCCACGACCAAACCGGAAGAGATCGCCCCCGACAATCCCGAAAACAAGCAGGACTTTAACTACCGCCCACCGGACCGGATCAGTACGCGGGAGGAGCGCCCTCTGTACCATGAGATCACGTTTATCGGGCTTGACGGTCGGGAAAAAATCAAGATCTCGGCGACCAGACTGCTTCCCCGCGATTTGCGTAATGTGTCCGACAGGAAAAACACCTACGCGAAGGCAGAAACCTACTTCTCTGAGCTTAAACACCTCAAACCGGGTGAGATCTACGTTTCGGATGTCATAGGACCATATGTGCGTTCGCATTACTATGGGGCTGTGACGCCTGAAGCGGCACGACAGGCTAAAATCCCCTTCGAACCCAAAAAAGAGGCCTATTCCGGCAAGGAAAACCCGGTCGGCAAACACTTCCAGGGAATCATCCGCTGGGCAACACCGGCGGTCAAAAACGGCGTAATCATCGGCTATGTCACCCTGGCGCTTGATCATGACCACGTCATGAGCTTCACCGACAACCTGATGCCCACGGAAGCGCGTTACACGCCAATTTCCGATGCTTCCAACGGCAATTACGCCTTCATGTGGGACTACCGGGACCGCTCCATTGCCCATCCCCGCCATCAGTCAATCATCGGCTTTGATCCGGCAACCGGTGAATACGAAACTCCCTGGCTTGAAGATTCGCTCTACAAGGGGTGGAAGGCGAGCGGCAAACCGCTCCGGAGTTATCTTGCCGAAGTACCGGCTTTCGATCACCAGAGCCGTAACAAGAAGCCCTCAAAAGAATTGATCCTGGCCGGTATTCGA
>CAIYZD010000016.1 GCA_903930585.1 uncultured Geobacteraceae bacterium
ATTCAATAGTGTATGGCGTCCCCGAGTCGATTCGAACGATCGGCCCCTTCCTTATGATTAACAAATTAAAGGTTTCCGCGTGTTTCGAAATATTTCCTTATTTTTCTCAAATCACTCATATCATATTGACATAAATGCGCCTGGGGGAATACCCGGCCATGAAACTGGCTGACGCCCGCACCAAGTATAATACAGCCTACGAACTTCACAAGAACGGCAGAGACCCTGGAGCCGAGTAGCAGCAGCAAAAGGAAGAGCGCCGCCTTGCGGATACCCGTGAGCCTGATCGGCGAAACCAAAGGAAAAAATTTCCTGTTTCCCTGTCCGCATAAAACGAAGATCAAGCAGATAGAGGCCCATGCCGTAGGCGTCGCAGTTCGACGGAATCTGGCATGGCCGGTAACCGATAAAAATGGTAAGCCTCTGTTCGATGCCGACGGCAATCCAGTCACCGAGAACAAGCTGGGTATCGAACAATTCACCCCCCACGACCTGCGCCGCACGGCGGCAACCTTCCTTGCCAAAATGGGAAACATGGACGAGGTGATCGATGCGGTCCTCAACCATGCCAAGCAAGGCGTGATCAAGGTTTACAACCAGTATCGCTACGACACGGAAAAACAGAAGGCGCTTGAAGCCTGGGAGCGTAAGCTGAACAGCATCATCAGTGGGACCGCAAGCAAGGTCATTACGATCAGAAGCAGAAAAAAAGCGGCTTGAAATTTTGACTGCCGTACTATATAGTATCTAATACCAGAGGGCAACAGTGAAAGCAAAGCAGATTTACAAGGAGAAGATAGCGGAAGACGGTTATATTCAGGAGCAGGTTGTATGGCTCCTTGATACGCCTGTGACCGGTTGCCGACACCTTTTCAAGTATCGACTGTATTTTGGAACTGACGATGGGGTTTGTCTCGTTCGGTATGACAATGAGCGGGGCAAGGGAGACCATAAACACATTGCGGGGATTGAATCCCCGTACACTTTCAGTACGATGGAAGCAGCATTCTCCGATTTTATTGCAGACATAGACAGTATTTTACAGAATGAGGATTGAAATCATGAGAGACTTCAAGGTTGGAATAAAGAGCCGTGAAGAGGCAAACAGAGAAACCTCAGCGATATTTGCTCAGTTCGACAAAGGCATTTTTCCTGAGCAGGCTATTGAACGTGTTTACTTTCATGATGTAAAAACATTCCTCAAGTACATTACGCCAAAACGGTTTGAGTTATTGGATAATCTTCACCACAACGGAGCGACCAGTGTCAGAGCATTGGCAAAGTTGCTGAATCGGCATTACAAGAATGTCTTCGATGACGTAAAGTTGCTGGAGCAGATCGGGCTGGTGGAGAAGGACGAGGCAGGTCTTTATTCGGTTCCATGGGATGAAGTGTCGGCATCGTTCAAACTGGCCGCGTGACGTGACAGGGATCAGGTCGTCATGGATAAAGAACTTTTTGAACAATTGCACCAAAGCATGAAAGAAGCGGTAGCCATCGCAAAGGGAGAAATCCAGCCGTCACGGGTGTTTACCGTTCAGCCTCCGGACGTAAACCGTATTAACGGAAATTATGACGAGTATCACCTTGAGTGGTTGAAAAACCCTGCCAATGCGGCGGTTTTTCTCAATTCCGTAATGGAAGAGTACGACAGAGATGCTTTTGTGCAGGCGCTGAGCGATGTAGCCTGCGCTCAAGGCGGGACAAAGGTCGTCAATAGATCACTGCCGAAGCGTGACAGCCTGAAGTTCAGCTGTATTTCTGAATTGCTGCATGACTTCGGATTGCGTTTGACAGTGGTACCAGATCAACCGGCAACCGGGGAGACATAGAGATACGCAATGGATCAGACAGAAAAGAATACCGAATTATTTGCGGAGCTGACGGAAGCGGTTGAGGACATCAATCAATGGCGTGACGGCAAATTGCCTTGAACACGTATACCTCAGAACCGCAGACCAAGCCAAAATCATTTTCTACCTTGCGGGCCAAGATGACTCCTGATGCTCGCGCCAGGTCAGAGGAGCAAACCCGGACATTGCTTGAGAAAATCCGGACTGGTGGTGGTTAGCAATGAAACGTACACCCTGCGTGAACAGCGTAACAAGAGAACTGACCGATAGAGAACTGAACAGAATGGCAACCGCCATGGGTGAAGCAGTCCGCTCCCAGTCGTTGCAAATCAAAAACATTATCCTGGAAAATCTGAAATCAGAATTTGCTTCCCACCAGGAATTGTCCCCCATAAAATGAACGCGATATAACCAATTCCGTCAATTCCCTTCCAACAGCCGCTTGATCTGTTTATCAAAGTCAGATTTGAACAACCACATATGGATATTTGGACGATGAACAGTTTAAGACGGCATACCGAGAAATTAATATAATACGCAAAAAATACAGGTGTTATTGTAAAGATGCATTGAAGTCTATTAACCGAACTTCAAAGATGCTGAAGAATTATATTCAAGATTACGCCACCTTGAAGAAACAGATTGAGTATATCGTAAAAAAGAAACAATACATTGGCCCTGATGACGTAACGCGGATGATGTATTTCAGTAGCAGTGAATTTGCAGATCTCGTTGCTCAAAATACCCGTGCACTTGAAAAGGGGCTAGCCGATCTTCAAAATGATTTTAAAAAGTTAAAGTATTCTGAACACAAATTTATGGAGCATGCGGCTAACGGTTCTCACCAAATTGTCATTGTCGCTTCTTCGTTGGATC
>CAIYZD010000017.1 GCA_903930585.1 uncultured Geobacteraceae bacterium
GGTTCTTCCAATACCGTACTGCATCTCCTTGCGATTGCCCATGAAGCCGGAGTAGAGCTGCCGCTGGAACTGTTCGACGAGCTGGGAAAAGATACCCCGCAGATCGCTTCAATGAATCCGGCCGGTGAGCATTTCATGGAAGATCTCGACATTGCCGGCGGCGTCAGCGGCGTGCTTAAACAGCTTGGCAGCAAAATCAATGACACACCCACTCTGTTCGGCCTGACCACGCATCAACTGGCCGAAAGCATTCAAAATGTAGACGAGGAGGTTATCCGCCCGCTTGGGAACCCGATAAAGAAGGAAGGTGGCATCGCCATCCTCTCCGGAAACATCGCTCCCAAAGGGGCCGTCGTCAAGCAGTCGGGAGTTTCTGAAGCTATGATGAAGTTTGAGGGCGTGGCCCGCTGTTTCGATGCTGAAGAGCTGGCTATGGCAGCGATCATGGAAGGAAAAATCAAGTCCGGCGATTGCGTAGTCATTCGCTATGAAGGGCCGAAAGGGGGTCCCGGCATGCGCGAAATGCTGGCACCAACCGCCGCCATCATGGGGATGGGGCTCGGAGACAGTGTCGCTTTGATTACCGATGGCCGTTTCTCGGGGGGCACTCGCGGTCCCTGCATCGGTCATATTTCGCCCGAAGCCGCCCAAGGGGGGCCGATTGCTCTCGTCAAGGATGGCGACATCATCCGGCTCGATATTCCGAACCGGCGTCTGGAACTTCTGGTAGACGATGCAACCCTCGCTACCCGCCTGGCTTCCTGGAAGGCACCTGAGCCGAAAATAAAGGGCGGCTGGCTCGCACGCTATGCCAAAGTTGTTACGTCGGCTCATACCGGAGCCATTACAACGGCAGATTAAACTATATTCAGACCAGTCAGACCTATCTGAAAACTGAAAACTTACACAAGTTCACATGAGGTTTCCAATGAAAATGAACGGCGCACGAATAATGCTTGAATGCTTGAAAAAAGAGGGTGTGGATACTATTTTCGGCTACCCCGGCGGTACTGTCATCAATCTGTATGACGCTCTCTTTGATTTTAAAGAAATCCATCACATACTTCCACGGCACGAGCAGGCCGGTACTCATGCCGCTGACGGCTATGCCCGGGCAACCGGAAGGGTTGGTGTTGTTATCGCAACATCCGGCCCGGGTGCCACCAATACCGTCACAGGAATAGCCACCGCCTACATGGATTCGATTCCGATGGTTATCATCACCGGACAGGTCCCTACACCGCTTATCGGCAATGATGCCTTTCAGGAAGTTGATATTATCGGTATCACCCGCCCCTGCACGAAACACAGCTTTTTGATTCGCGATGTCAAGGATATCGCACTGACGATGAAGAAAGCTTTCTACATCGCTCGCAGCGGGCGTCCCGGACCGGTTCTGGTGGATTTTCCCAAGGATATTCAGATTGCCCAGGGTGAATTTAATTACCCGGAAACTGTTGAAATACGCGGCTACAAACCAAATCTTTCCGGACATCCCCGTCAAGTGGAAAAAGCTGTCGCCATGATTCTCGAATCACGCCGCCCGGTCATGTATGTCGGCGGTGGTACGGTGCTGAGCGATTCCGCCGAGCCTTTGACGGCATTGGCGCGCACACTGACACTGCCGGTTACGACGACATTAATGGGACTCGGCTCCTTTCCGGAAAGTGACGAACTTTCACTCGGCATGCTCGGCATGCATGGTTCTTATTGCGCTAATATGGCGATGAGCAACAGCGACCTTATCATCGCCGTCGGGGCACGCTTCGATGACCGTGTTACCGGTAAACTCTCGACATTTGCTCCACACGCAAAAATAATTCATATCGATGTTGACCCGACATCGATTAAGAAAAATGTGCCGGTTGACCTGCCA
>CAIYZD010000018.1 GCA_903930585.1 uncultured Geobacteraceae bacterium
ATGCTGCAAATTTTCCTCGATATGTCGGAGACGCATCCATACACCAGTTTACGTCAGGTCATTTGTAGCGGTCAGGAGCTTCCCGTCGGCACACTTTCCCGATTCTATGCAATTTTTCCACACTGCGAGCTATACAACCTTTATGGCCCGACAGAGGCCTCAATTGATGTGACATGGTTTCACTGTTCACCAGCGGAAACACGGCTGAACACCGTTCCCATCGGCCGCCCGATTGCCAACACACAGATCTACGTTCTTGACCGACAGCTTCAACCGGTGCCGATCGGCATTCCCGGTGAACTCCATATCGGTGGTACCGGGCTTGCCCAAGGCTACCTGAATCGTCCCGAATTGACCGCCGAAAAATTCATTCAAGATCCCTTTAGTGACGTACCCGGTGCTCGTCTCTATAAAACCGGCGACCTTGTCCGCTATCGTCCTGACGGCACTATTGAATTTTCAGGGCGGATTGACCATCAGGTAAAGATCCGCGGCTTCCGGATTGAGTTGGGAGAGATAGAAGCTGCACTTGGGCAGCATCCAGGTGTCAAAGAATCCGTAGTAACGGTGAATGGGGATGTGTTTAATGACGTACGCCTGGTGGCTTATGTTGTTTCTCCTTTGGGAGAAACTTTGTTTGTGGAAGATCTGCGACGACATTTGGCGATGACTCTTCCCGACTATATGATTCCTGCATCCTTCGTTATGCTTGATGCTCTGCCTCTCACAGCAAATGGCAAAGTGGACAGGAGGGCTCTTCCTGCACCGGATACCGTTCGCCCCAAATTAGAAAAATCGTATGAGGCCCCTTATAATAACCTTCAGTATATGCTTGTAAACATCTGGCAGGAGGTTCTCAACATAGAACAAATTGGCATTGATGACAATTTTTTTGATCTGGGAGGTAACTCTCTGCTGGCTATTACCATGGTGGAACGCCTGGAAAAGTCTTTTGGCAATAAAGTGCCTTTAGTGACTCTCTTCAGATATTCTACAATCAGGTTACTGGCTCAAGAACTATTGGATCAAAATAATTGGGAGAGAGTCTCTTCTCTGGTGAAAGTGCAGACCGGCACATCAACGTACCCCATATTTTTTATGCACGGAGATTTCCACGGTGGTGGTATGTTCTGTCATAAAATAGCTCGCGCGCTTGGTCCTGAACAGACGTTTATCGCTATGCAGCCACATGGGCTGTCTCGACATAAACAGCCGTCGACCATTGAGTCAATGGCTAAAGACTTTCTTGAGGAAATTCAGTTACTATATCCGGATGGCCCATATATTTTTGCTGGCCACTGCAACGGCGCTCTGGTCGCATTTGAAATGGCGCTACAGCTCAAAAAAGCTGGGCAGGAGACCGCAATGCTGGTGATGATGGACCCACCATCGCCATGGCAGACCCTATTTGAAGAGGTCTCATTTCAGGGTGAAATTTATGATGGAATGGACGCAATTCAGAGACATAATGCACTCCTGAATATCTACCTCAAAATTTGTGCCAGCTATTCGCGTTCACATTATTACGGTAAAACCCAACATTTTGTGTCACAAGGGTCTCTGATGGAAGCTCCCAGGAATATTGTGGGGTGGCTAAAATTCACCCCACAAAGCGAAATGAGGGTGATTCCCGGTGGACACGTATCCATGCTGACCGATTATGCGGATATTTTAGCTAAGGAGCTGGTCATCTGCCTGGAGAAGGCTTGCCAAAAATGATATTTTCAACGCTTCGACAATTAAAATATGTGACCGTCCTTACAGTTCCACGTGAAGCGCCTGATGCAAGAGATATTGGCTGGACAGGCAAATGCTGCGACATATTCCGGGATTGAATCCAGCCACCGTATGTGCCGATTTAGAGGCGCCGGATCAAGTAATGGCGAGACAGTTATGGTCGGTTCTCTGCTCAAAAAGTTAGACACCGTAACGTGAGAAGAGTGTCCCAGGCCGAACCCAAGGCTTTTCAGTAACGCCTCCTTCGCAACCCAGATACGTGAAGAAAGGTATCCGAGAGCATGACTTGTATCGGCAGCGTCAAGTTCAGCCCGTTCGGCATCAGTAAGAATCAGCCTTATCGCTGCCATCTGTTCTGGTGCGATGACCTTTTGGATATCTATCCC
>CAIYZD010000019.1 GCA_903930585.1 uncultured Geobacteraceae bacterium
ACGCCCGGCTGTCCGAAGTACTCGACTCGATCATGGAATACCGCAAACAAGGGATCTGGCTCGAACTCACCACCCTGATAATCCCCGGTCTCAACGACTCGGACGGCGAACTGCAAAACCTGGCAGAGTTCATCGTAGCCAACCTGGGGGTCGATACCCCCTGGCATGTGAGTCAATACTACCCAACCTATCTCTTGACCGACCGCTCCCGGACATCGGTCGAAACCCTGCGCAAGGCGCGCGACATCGGCCTGTCCGCCGGATTGCGCTACGTCTACGAAGGGAACGTACCGGGCGAAGGGGGTGAAAACACCACCTGCCCCTCCTGTGCATCCCTGCTGATCAAGCGCCACGGCTACGCCATCCAAAACAACAGGATAAACAACAATGGCGCCTGCCCCGACTGCGGGATGGTCATTGCAGGCATCGGATTTTAGGCCGTCTTCTTAGAAACTTGGAAAAATCACATCTACACGCAACGAAAGTCATTAAAACAAAACTTCAATCCCTGGTTTACAACCAACTTCAATGCGCAAAGTGAACCTCCTCGTGGATGTATGACCAATCCAGTCTGGATGTTTTTTGTGGATAATCTGATATACAAGAGCAGAAATATCTGCTAGGAACAACCAGCTCCGGTTCAGAATTTATATGCCAATTTTTCATCGGTAAATTGTCACAGTAGCATCGTTAACTGGGGTCTTGCTTGCGTCGGAATTTCTCTCAAAAATTGATCTTTATGCTGCTGGCATTCCTCCTCAGCGGTATTGAGCCGGTTTTTGCCGAAGACGATCCGCTTGAGACCCTTGGCTTTACGGACCGCCCCAAAGAGTTGCCGGTTACCACGTCACGTTCACCCCGGCCATCGTCAAGGATTGCAGAAAACGTCACCGTTATCACCGCCGACGACATCGTCCGTCTCAACGCCCATACCCTCTCCGACGTACTGCAAACCGTTCCCGGCATTCAACTCGACTACCTCCGCACTCCCAGTTCCTTTACCTATTTCAACATCCAGGGAGCATTGAATACCACCGTTTTGGTCCTCATCGACGGCATCCGCCAAAACGATTTCGATCAGAACATGGCACTGCCCGGCTTGATCCCGGTACAGGAGATCGAACGGATCGAGATCATCAAGGGGGCAGCTTCTGCGTCCTGGGGGTCGGCGCTTGGTGGTGTGATCAACATAATCACCAAATCACCAAATCCGGAAAGGCCGGTGGCAGGGATGGTGTCCGGATCGATCGGCTCTAAATTTACCGCCGACACCCGCGCCGAACTGAGCGGCACCAAAGAGCGCTTCGGCTATTACCTGACCGCAAGCAATCTCCGTTCGGACGGATTCGCCACCAACACAGCCACCAACATGAACAATCTGTACGGTAAACTCATGTACACCCTCCCCGGCAACGGTACAGTGACCTTCGGTCTGTCACAGCTTAACGCCAAACCCGGAGTGGATGGTGGCGTCTATAGCGACGGGTTTTACCACGACAACAACGAGTTCAGCCGCACCAACAGTTTCCTCAAATTATACCAACCGCTCGGTGCCAATCTTAGTCTGGATATCGACGGCTTTATCACCAGACGGGACGAACACGCCAAACGGCATTACGTCGACCTGGACGGTGTCGTTTATGACAACGACTGGAACCTCCGTGATGCAACCCGCAATACAAATGCCCGTATAACCTGGGGAGATAGCGAACATCAGTTGGTAACCGGAGCTGAATTTGTCCATGCAAACGCCAGCGTCAAGGATCTGACCGGCTCCTCTCCTTTTAGCTATGACCGGAACTGGGACCGCTGGGCACTGTACGGTAACGGCACCTACACCATTGACAAGTTGACTGTCCTTCCCGGCATCCGCTTTGATCGAACCGGTCTGGTGGGCGACAACATGAGCTACACCCTGGGTGCCACGTATCAGCTCACTGACAATACGACACTTCGCACGTATGCCGCACAAGGCTTCTCTCTCCCGAATTTGAATACAGCCCCCAACCTTCAGATTCAGAAAATAAAGACCATTCAATGCGGGATTGAGAGCGGGGCGGTTCCGTACCTCTGGCTGAAAGGCACCTATTTTTACAACGTCCTGCGCGATAGTCAATCATCGCAAATATCGCAAGCACCAACCAACCAGAACCGTCAAGGGTTCGAGGTTGAGTTTTGGACCATACCGCTGTTCGACTTTTCTCTTGCCGGCGGGTATACCTACCTGTACGCCAAAAACAGCGACACCGGCGCGCAACTGCAGAGCGACATCGGACAGGCAGTCCCTCCCCACATCGTCAAACTGGCCCTGAACTATAGTAAAACTGAACTCGGCCTGCGCGGCACCCTGACCGGCAACTATGTCCGGTGGAATGCCGTTGCCGACAGTTCGGCACGGGATAACGGAATGATCTGGGACCTGCACCTGAACTGGAAGGTGAAGCCGCAATCCGACCTGTCACCGGAGTTGTTCTTCTCGGGTCATAATCTGTTCAACGGCATACAAACAGCCGAGTCAACCCTTAACATCAATGCACCCCGCTGGTTCGAAGGCGGAGTGAGGGTGAACTTCTGATGCTGCGCCTCGTCCTGCTCATTCTCACCCTGACAACCCTGCTCCCCACCCTGGCCCAGGCATACGACATTCTGATCCTCCAGAGCCGCCACGACACCGGGTATGAGGACGTGATGAGCGGATTCCGTCAGCGGACCTCATCGCGGCGCGTCATCGTGCTCTCCGACTACGTCGATGTCGATGCGGTCCGGATCGTGCGCGAAGATCGCCCCAAACTGATCCTCGCCATCGGCGACGCCGCCCTGAAACTCGCCCGCAAGGTGCAGAACACGCCGATCATCGCCGTGATGACGCTCGGCATCGGTGCACAGTCAAACATAACCGGCATCACCATGTTCGCTCCCCCGGAACGCTATTGCAACCTGCTTCACCTGATGAAAGCGCGACGGGTCGGCGTGATCCATAATCCGGAAAAAACCGGCTGGTATATGCGTCAAGCCCGCCAGGCCGCCGAAAAGGCCGGCATCGAACTGGTGGTCTGCGAGGTATCTTCCTCACGGGATACCCTGACGCACCTCTCGTCGCTGTCCGGCAAGATAGACGCGCTCTGGATGCTGCCCGATGTTTCGGCAGTCACCAGGGAGACGACTGAAGCCTATTTCCGCTTCGGACAGGACCAGTCCATACCGGTAATCTCATTTGCCGGCAGCTACCTGGGAATGGGGGCGGCGGCAGTAATTGAAATCAATTACTCCGGACTGGGACGTCAGGCAGGAGACATGGCCACGGCACTGCTTGCCGGCAACAGTGTTGCCGATGTCCCCACCGGGTATCCACGCAGCACCACCTACAAAACCAACCCGGTCGTGCTCAAAAGACTGGGGCGGCTCTTCGACGACGTCAAGCAGCTTTCGCCTCATTAAGGGCCGGCCATGTCACCACTCACGCGACTATCGTTTTTCCGTTCCAGCTTCCAGGCAAAACTTTTCTCCATCTTTACACTGCTGACCGCTTCCATCTCGATTATCCTCTGCATCCTGTACAGCAGCAGCGAAATTCGCGATACACGGATCAATGCGCACGAGCGGATACAGATGCAGGCACGACAGTTGGCCGATTCCGTCCGGCTTCCGCTTTATGCCGAGAACCGCGCCGTCCTGCAGCAGTTGGCCGCGGAAGCGGTCAAGACCCCGGAAATGCACTCGGTGGTGATTACCGCCAATGACGGCAGAATTCTTGCCGAAGCCCGCCTTGACAACCTGCCTGCCACGACGGAACTGTTCCGGGAGTCAGCCGAGGTCCGCAGCCTCCCCCTCCCCGCTTCGGTCGAGTCGGTCTTCAGCGGAAGCCACAACACCGGCTCCACTCTGATCGGCGCCGTTCACATGGAACGGGGCACATCAGATCTGTCCCGTAAAGTCCGCCGGGTTATCGTAATCTCCGTCAGTGTTGCTGCGAGTTTCTGGCTGGCGGTCACCGGATTCTGCTACCTGGTGCTCCGGCGACTGACCAGCTCCTTCAACGCTCTTATGCTCGGCATCACCGCCATGCAGGAGGGTGACTTCACATCCCGTATCGAAATCGAATCTGATGACGAACCGGGCCGGGCAGCGCATGCCATCAACAATCTGGCGTGCGTTTTACAGCAGCGGGGAGAGGAAAACAACCGCCTTCAGGAAGAACGTCTCGATATTGAGCGCCAGATGTTCCATGCCCAGAAACTGGAGAGCCTGGGGATTATGGCGGGAGGGATTGCCCACGACTTCAACAACCTGCTGCAATCAATTCTCGGTAACATCGAGCTGGCTTCGTTGAAGCTTACTCCCGATGCGCCGGCACACAAGTTTATCGATCGTGCCATAAGCTCGACCAGGCGGGCGGCCCTTCTTACCGGCCTGATGCTGACCTATGTGGGCAAGGGTGTGATTACCAAGAAAGATCTAAATCTGAACGAGCTGGTCAGAAGAAATGTCGATATGCTGCGGACCGCCGCCTCGTCGTCCGTTTCGATCGAACTGCATCTTTCCCCCGAACTGCCGGTCATAGCAGCAGATGAAGCCCATATCCAGCAAGTGGTGATGAATCTGATCAGTAACGCCGCGGAATCCATCGTGGATCAACCCGGCTTCATCAAGCTGACCACCAGCGTCCTGGATTACGATAAAGGTGCTCTCTCCGCCAGCGTGCTGGACGAAAAGCCGGAACCGGGACGTTTTGTCGTGCTGGAAGTCAAAGATAACGGCTGCGGCATGAACGAGGAAACGCTGAAACGCCTTTTTGACCCCTTCTTTACCACAAAATTTACCGGACGCGGACTCGGTATGTCGGCCGTCATGGGAATAATGAGAACCCACCACGGCGCGCTGTTAGTCGAGAGCAAACCGGACAAGGGGACCACCTTCAAGGTATTGTTTCCGGCCACGATACCAACGACTCCTGCTGCCGCGTCCGGGAGATATCCGCAGACACCCCTCTCCACTAAAATCAAGCTTCCGGAAAATCAGCTATCCGGTCTGGCGCTGGTGGTAGACGACGAAAAAGCGGTACTGCACATCTGCTCCAAGATGGTTTCCCTGTGCGGTTTAACGGTGATCAGCGCGGTGGACGGCGTCGATGCGGTTGCCAAATTCCGTGAGCATGCCGATGATATCGTTGTTGTCCTGATGGACCTGACCATGCCGAACATGGATGGTATAGCCGCCATGAGCAAAATCCACCTCATCAAGCCGGACATAAAGATAATCATTTCCAGTGGTTTCAATAAGGAAGAACTGAGTGAGCGTCTCACCGAACACCCCCCTGATGGCTTCATTCGCAAACCGTACAGCTTGAATGTGCTTGAGTTGGAATTACGGCGGATATTGCAGGGATAAACCGGGTCGTGTAAACAGGGCGAGCCAGCGGCGTCGCCCCTACTCCAGCGCTTTTACTCCCGCAATGGCAACCACCAGTCCTATGACACTCAGCATTGTGACAAAGACAAACCACCAGAGACGTTTTTTTCCGGTTTCCACTCCCGTGACTTCTTTTTGAAAACCCTCGATAGTCAGCAGCAGGGCGGCAGCAAAAAGCGCGCAACAGATCGTGACGCAGAACGGGCACCAGCTGCCGATAATGTATTTCTGTATCCAGAGCAGGCGAAATTCGGCGCCGATGCCGGAAAAAATCATTGCGGTCAGCGCCCACTGTAACAACGGCGCCTGGCGACGCAGCCGGAGAAGCAGCAGCATGAACGCAAAATAGGTGATCCCGAGCCATCCCATACCGATTCCGAAGAAGGTAAACGCGGCCGTGTCCCGGCATGCGGTGGTCAGACAGAGCTCTTCGATCAGGGTGGCAATGGCAACCGCCTGACCGGTAGCAACGGTAAGCCAGAGCAATAACGTCACTACGCGACGACAGCGGGGGGTACCTAATATCTCTTGCAGCATAGCACCTCCCTTTTTTTCAATCAGCTTGCAATCTGCTTTTTGAGCATCTCGATTTCTCTACGCAGTTCATCTTCATTTTTTATCGCCTCGGTGATATCACTGCACGTAATTACCACGCCATCTATTTTCTTGTCGATGGTGCGATAGGGCAAGATCCGGACAAGGTACCAACGTCCATCCAGCGAAGACACCCGGTTTTCGACCGAGATCAACTTCCTGAGCACATCATGAACATGGTCATACAGGTGGGGATAGTCCAGATTTGAGACAATATCCGTCAGTGGCCTTCCCAAATCGCCGGGAATCAGTTTGAAAAGTCTATTGGCTCCGGTAGTGAAGCGTCGCACCTGCAGATGGTTATCCAGAAAAATAGTCACTATTTCGGTACTGTTCAGCAGATTTTCCATATCGTTGTTTATCTGAATAAAGTCTTCAAGCCGGGAGGTTTGCTCGGCATTTACGCTTTGAAGTTCCTCATTCATAGACTGCAACTCTTCCTTCGAGGTAGTCAACTCTTCATTGGTTGATTGAAGTTCCTCATTGGTGGATTGCAGCTCCTCGTTGGTCGATTTCAGCTCTTCGTGAGTGGTCTGCATCTCCTCGCGGTTGGTACGCAACTCTTGACGGGTTTTACGCAGTTCCTGCTCATATTCTTCAATCTGCTTACTTTCGGGAAAAGGTCCTGGCTTTTTCCGCCCCGTCTTTGCAGGTAGCGAAACATCTTTGAAGGAAATCAACACAAGTCCGCGTAACGCTTCAGGCACCTCGATCTTCATGAGCATCATATCAACTGATTGCGTGTAGTTATGTGCATCTGTGAGAGTGCCCCGTACGGAAACAGGCTCATGTTGCTGCAACGCTTTACTGAAGGCAGAGCCAAGTTCATACCGCAACCCTTCCCGAACCATGGCAAAGATGTTCATATTAGCCTTGCCTGCCGCAGGTTCAAGATACGTGCCTGTTTTTCCGTTAATATAGACAATGTCGCCCTGATCGGAGGTTAATACGGTTGGTGTCGAGCAATACTGCAGAATAAGATTGTCAGCCAATAGCTGAAGATTGTCGGCTGGTTTGAGCATAAGGGGCTCCTGTGGCAATGATGTTTGCACGTTGGATATGAAGAAGGAGGGGAATGCTATTATGTCGTTTTGAAGTTTGATATTATTGCGCCAGTAAAACTTAGACCGGTTATACGCCGCTGTAAACAGATCGATATGTGAACCAATGGACTCGGCACTTCCCAGAAAAAGCAGTCCACCCGGTTTGAGACTGTAGTGGAATAGCGGCAACAGTTTTTTCTGCAGTTCTGTAGAAAGATAAATCAACAGGTTGCGGCAGATGAGAATATCCAACTTGGTAAAAGGTGGATCCATGACGACGTTCTGCTGGGCAAAGGTCACCATCTCACGGATCTCGCTGCATACCCGGTACTTGTTGTCTTCTTTTTTAAAAAAACGCAGCTGGCGTTCCGGTGAAACGTCAGCTGCGATAGTAGAATCGTAGAGTCCTCTACGGGCCTTGTCAACGGCATCAACATCCAGGTCGGTGGCAAAGATCTGCAGAGTGCAGTCGGTTGCCGGTTTGAGCTGATCCAGAGCCTCCTTGAATAGTATTGCCAGGGAATAGGGTTCCTCTCCGGTTGAACAGCCGCACGACCAGGCTCTCAAAGACCCGCCTTTGGGATAGGCCGCCAGAATCTTCGGCAAGGCTTCACTTTTAAGTTCCTCCCACAAGACAGCATCCCGGAAGAAACTGGTTACTCCGATCAGCAGTTCCTTGAAGAGCAGATCAACTTCATGGCTGTTCTTTTGAAGAAACCTGGCATAACCGGCAACGGAATCTATTTTGTGGATCGACATGCGCCGCTCGATCCGGCGATATATCGAGTTGGGTTTGTAGAGAGAGAAATCATGCCTGGTCCTTGCCTTGAGCTGGGTGATGATTTTATTCAAGCTACCCTGTTCCTTGTCACTAAAAGCCGGAGCGTCTTTCACGCGGAGTTTGGTACAACCGAGAAAAGCCATGATCCGTGAGGGAAGTTCCTCGGCTGGAGCAACAATGTCAATCAGATCGGCATTAATGGCACTTTTGGGCATACTGTCGAACTTGGCCGTAGCGGGCTCCTGCGCCAGAGTCAATCCACCCTGTTTCTTGATTGATCTCACCCCCTGAGTACCGTCTGAGCCCATACCGGAAAGGATTACTCCGATGCTCTGCTCTGCGCAATCCACCGCTAATGAGGTGAGAAAAGAATCAATCGGCAGCCGCAGACCATGTTTTTCTTCACTATTGGGAGTCAACAGATGAAGGGTTCGTTTGCTTATCAACAAATCCTTGTTGGGAGGGATCACATACACCCGGTCAGGTTGTACTTTGGTGGCGCTATTAACTTGCGAGACTTTCATTGTCGTGGAACGCTGGAGCAACTCAGGCAGGTTGCCGACATGAGTGGGCGACAGGTGCTGAATGACGACAAAAGCCATGCCGCAATCTCTCGGAACATGACTGAGGAATAGTTCCAGCGCTTCCAAACCACCTGCAGATGTGCCTATGCCGACTATGGGAAACGGTGTGGAGCCCGTGTGGCTGGTAACCTGCTGGGATTGTCTTTTCATGGCAAGTTGCCTCAGCACGCTAATGTGATATCTTTGTGGCGCTAACTATACTCTCCTGTTCGTAATTTTTTCAAGAGGATTGATACTCACTTTGTGAGCGGATATTCCCACAGATTATCCTGCAGGAATATCCGCCACATGCCGTTGGTATTACGGCGCAGGCACGGTAACGGTAACATTAACCAAAGTGGTTGCGCCGGCAGTTGTTGCTCCCGACAGTATTCTACCGTTAATTACGGCTCCGGCCTGACCTGCAACACTGACGCCGGCAATAATGTTCCCGTTAAAAATGGTTCCGGCCCCGATAGTCGCGCTCGCAGTGGAAACCCAATACACATTCCTGGCCTGAGCGCCGTTAGCCAACAGAACATTCGCTGTTGTTGTAAACGATGAACCGACCTGAAACAGCCAGGATGCATTGACATCACCCTTTGCATCGAGAGTCAGAGGTGTTGTAACCAGCATTGTGCTGCCGGATGTATAGGTTCCCGGAGGGAGAACTCCTGCTGCTCCCCCATTCACGAGCCCGCCTAGATCTGTCGCAGCTGCCAAAGCAACCCCAGCCGGCAGAGCTTTTGCGGTGGCATAAGCTGCTGCCAGATCGGTTGCGGCCTGAACAGTCGCGGCGTCGTTAATGTGGATTGTTCCGCTGACCTGTCCCGCCACCAGGGCACATGCCGTGCCGGGGCTTAGTGCTACGTCTCCGTAAATCATGGTAGGGCCGCTGCTGGTAATTGTTGAACGGGCCATGACTCCGAAAGTGCCGGCAGAACCAAGAGGGATTAATGGAGAAAAAGTAGTAAAGTTCCAGACATAGTTTAACGCAAGCGCATTACCACCCAGGTCAGTGGCTTCAGTCGTGATCGTGGCAGTATAGGTAGTCCCGTTTGCTAAAGTGGCTATTGGTGTGAAGGTTGCGATTTTGTTAATGGCATCATACGCGACTAATCCGGCTACACCTGTAATACCTGCCACCTTGAAGGTTGCCGTGTTGATCGTTAACGGGTCCATCGCCTTACTGAACGTTGCGGTTATCGGGCTGGTTGTGGCCACCTTTGTGGCTATATTTGCAGGATTTACCAGAGTAACCAGAGGAACGGCAAGGTCCGAAGCAGTGGCTGTTGTCCAGCTCCAGACATAGTCTACCGCCAGCGGGTTACCTGTCAGATCTTTTGCTCCGCTGACTCCACCTTTAATTGTGGCGATATAACGGGTGTTGGTGGAAAGATTGATAGATGGTGTGAATATCGCGTGTGCGCCGGAGCAGCTTGTTGTTCCGGCTATAGCGTTACCGGAGCCGGCTTCTTTCAAAGTAAAGATGGCATTAGTTATCGTCAGGGGGTCCATCGTCTCGCTGAATGTTGCCCCGGCTTTCGTGTTGCTGGGGACGTTTGTCGCGCCGTCGGCATTGGCCGTCCCGATTACCGTGGGAGCAGTGGTGTCCGCGGCTGTGCCGGTTGTCCAGTTCCAGACATAGTCTGCTGCCATCGGATTACCGCTCAGATCTTTAATCCCGCTTGTCCCGCCTGAAATGGTGGCGGTATAGCGGGTCGTTGGGTTCAGGTTTTTAGTCGGCATAAAAGTTGCGCTCACTCCGGAACAACTCACGGTACCGGCAACAAAAATGCCGGTGACTGTTTCCTTTAACCTGACATTAACATTGGTAATCGTCACGGGGTCCAGCCCTTTGCTGAATGTCACCCCAACTCTGGAGTTGATGGCCACGTTTGCAGCGCCATTCGCGATGGAGGTACCGGTTACTAAAGGAGCGGTCATGTCTGAAGACGCACTCGTTGTCCAACTCAAAACATAGTCCACCATCTGATTGCCGGCCAGGTCTTTGACTCCGGTGGCTCCCCCTTTTATAGTGGTTGTGTAGCCTCTACCGTTGGCAAGATTGGCTAATGGGGTAAATACTGCGCTCACTCCCGAATAGCTTACGGTACCCGCAACAGGCAATCCCGAGACGGTTTCCTTCACCATGAAATTTGCATTGGTAATAGACAAAGGATCCATCGCCTTACTGAATGTTGCACCCGCTTTGGTGTTAACGGCTACGTTTGTCCCGCCGTTGGTATTTATCGTTCCGGTAACGGTTGGCGCCGTCACATCAGCGTCCATACTGGTGGTGAAACTCCACACATAGTCGGCGGCAAGTGAATTGCCGGCAAGGTCCCTGGCTCCGGTAGTCATCGTGGCGGTATAAACGGTGTTTGCACCAAGGGTGCTTGTCGGGATAAAGGTCGCCGTTGAGCCAAGATACGAGATGGTTCCCGCCACTGGGTTTGTAGTTGTAGGAATCAAGCCCGGGCTTGTCAATTTAAAGTTAACCACCGTAATTGTTAATGGGTCCATCGGTTCACTGAACGTTGCATTGATATTTGCATTGATAGCCACGTTAGTGGCGCCGTAAGTTGGAGTTGTAAAGCTGACGGTCGGCAGAACCGTGTCGGCTGCACTGCCTGTCGTAAACGTAAATACAAAGTTTGCAGCCATTGAATTGCCTGACAGATCTTTCACTGCGGCAGTAATTGTAGCTGAGTAATTGGTATTGGCAGAGAGATTATTCGCAGGTGAGAAGGTCGCCGATGTGCCGACCGGGGTGACAGTTCCCGGTACGTTGATCCCGCTGTTTGTAGCCTTCAGGGAAAAAGATGTCGTGGTGATCGTAGCCGGATCCATCATTTCGCTGAAGTGAATGATAACTTTCCTGTTGGTGGGAACGGAAATGGCATTGGTACCGGGGGATGCGTCACTCACGGTCGGGAGTGTCGTATCCTGTAACGCCCCGGTGATAAAGGTCCAAACATAGTCCGCGGCAAGAGCGTGGCCTGTGCCGTCCTTGGCCTCGGTCGTAACTGTGGCGGTATATTCGGCATTGGACAGAAGATTGCCTGTCGGAGCAAAGACTGCCGTAACGCCTGAGTAACTCACACTTCCAGCTACAGCCGTTGTACCTTGCTTTACAGTAAACGTGGACGTAGTGATCGTTGCCTGATCCATTGGATCACTGAAGATTACAGAGATCTTGGTGTTGATGGGGATACCTGAAACAACTTTACCGACGCTTTTAGTCGATGCAGCCTTGGCATCACTACTTAAAGGGACCGTAAAGCTTACCGCAGATTTGGATGCGCCTCCCACGCTTTGCTGCGAATTACTTCCTCCGCATCCTGCAACAATAAGAGTAACTGCCAACATCAGACACCGCATCTTTGATAAAAGGTTTCGTACATTCATAGTGGTCCCCTCCTTAGGGACGGCTGCATCTTTGATCAGATATGGCAACAGGTATGATTGTCTGCCACTTCCTCCACGTATTATCAACCAAGACAAGGCAATTACCCTGCCAACGGATGAAGGTCTTCGATAAATGCAGCATATCTCTTGATAAATGGGAATTTAGAGTCAACAGAAAGGAGTGCAAAACCTGTCATCCAACCTCAGCATCTGGCGGAACCTCAACATTGTGCAGTATATTTGTACGGCTTCCCCAACACCCTTCTCTTTTCACGTGCACATTTCAATAGTTTTTAAATTGTTAAAACAACAGGTTACAATATCCACCCTAACTAATCCCCTCTGGCACCATAGTTGCTCTTCAGTAATGAAAATACAAAAAGGAGAAAACTATGAAAAAACAGATTGTAACCCTTTTGGTGCCGTTATCGCTCCTGGCGCTTCCTGCCCTGTCACTGGCGGCCGTGACCGGCACCGGTATGGGTGCCAACACCGGCTCCGCCACCGCCACCGGTACACTGATCGCAACCGCATCCGTCAGCGCCAAGTGCGTGATCACCAGTACTACCAACGTCGTGTTTACATCCGTGGATCCTACGACCAACGGCAACTATGACGGCGCCGGCTCCATTGTCACAAAATGTTCCAAAGGCACTCTCGAATTTCTTTTCGTCGCCCCAACTGTTGCCGGCGCTCTGGCAATGAAGAGCCCTACGACTCTTGACAGCATCACCTATGGCCTTTATAGCGATGCCGCCCGTACGACCGCTTTCCCCAGTGTGACAGGCGGCGCCAAGACCACCCAGCCGGGCACTTCGGTAACTACCAACCTTTATGGCCGGGTGGTTGTCGCAAGCGGTGTAAACGACTCAATTGCGGCCGCCGGTGATTATACCCAGGCATTGACAGCAACCATTGAGTGGTGATCGTTCACCGTTCATTCCAAGGAGATATAAGGAGATACTATGAAAGTACAAACAAGTTTACTGTATATGTCGGTTGCCGCTCTCTTGACGTTTGGCCCGGTCCATACCGGTTTTGCATCCAGCTTTTCGGTTGAACCGGTGCGGGTCATTCTTGATCTTCAGCACCGGACCGAACGAATGACCGTTAAAAACGAGTCGGACCGGCCACTGACTGTGCTGATCAAGGCGTATCGCTGGACCCAGGCAGATGCGGGTAAGGATCACTACGCTGAAACAGATGATTTAATCATCTTTCCACGAGCGTTAACCATGGCACCGGGAGAAGAGCGTTTTGTACGCGTCGGCATGGCCGCGCCATCCGGACAGATGGAACAGGCATTCCGTATCTATATGGAAGAGCAGCCAATTAACGGGGAACAGGCGCCAAAAGCTGCAACCGCGCGTATTTTGATGCGCTTGGGGATACCGGTTTTTGCTCAGCCGCTCAAACCGGAAATGAACCTGAAGGTCCATGAATTGATACTGTCTAAAGGGCTTCTTCAGCACACACTCACAAACAGCGGCAACACCTTCGTCACGGCCGAGCAGATAACAATTAACGGACGTGACAAGAAGGGAAATGAGTTGTTTGCGAGCAACCTGGGGGGAGCCTATCTACTGGCAGGAAGCACTCGTACCTTTGAGATTGCTATTCCGAAAAGTCAGTGCAGCCGTATAACCCAGATCAACGTTACAACCAGAAGTAAAGGCAAAGATCAGCTTAGCAAGCTGGACATGACCTCCGGGGCTTGTGAAAACAAGTGAAGCAATATGCCGACACGTTACCCGCCGGCTGACTGGCAGCTTCGTGTCTGCGCTGATATCTGTCATTTGTCTCTGCCCCACAGTTGCCTATACAACAGAGACAGTCATACTGACTGTCTCTGTCAACACTGTCTCGTACGGCGAATTTTTTATAAAGCGCTCAGATAGCGGCACGTTGTTGATGCGCAGTGAGGATGTACGTCTCATCGGCCTTAAAACAGCTGACGTACCGGGATTACCCATAGATGGCGTGGCGTACATCTCAATTGAAGAGTTGGCGGGGGTGACAGTGACCCTGGACGAAAAGCATCTGACTCTCGATTTGTTGGCCGGCGCTGCCCGACTCGATCTGACGCGCATCGTAAAAAACTATTCTCCATCACCGGACGCATACACACCTTCAAAAGGCGCCAGTGCGTTTTTCAGTCATGACCACCCGCATAGCGGGGGGCTTGAGGAAAGCCCCTAAAAGGGGCTAGGTATTTTTGGTAAAGTCCAGCTCCTCTTGTTTTTCAAGGTGTTCTTGATCTCTTACATATGCTCGGATGGTGTCTTCAT
>CAIYZD010000020.1 GCA_903930585.1 uncultured Geobacteraceae bacterium
GCTTGAACAGCATAGAAACCATCTGGAACATCTGGTTGAGCTGCGTACGGCACATCTCGATACAGCAAAAAAACTTGCGGAAGAAATGTCCCACGAAGTTAAAAAGCAGGGTGACATGCTTCGCCTGATTCTTGATTCAGCCGCTCAGGGCATCTATGGAATTGACACGCACGGCAACTGCACATTCTGTAATCAGGCCTTTCTGGATATGTTCGGGTATACCGGAACAGAGGAACTGGTTGGTAAAAACATGCATGGCCAGGTTAGTCACACTTATTCTGACGGTACGGCATTTCTAATCGATAGCTGCCGAATTTTAAGTGCATTGCAACGGGGTGAGAGATATTATGCCGATGATGAAGTTCTCTGGCGCAAGGATGGTTCGTCGTTCCCGGCAGAATACTGGTCATTTCCACAATATAGTAACGGTGAAATAATCGGGGCTGTTATTACCGCCTTCGACAGCACTGACCGTAAACAGTCCAAAACGGCAATGGACCAGGCCCGTATCGAGGCTGAGGCGGCAAACCGTGCCAAAAGTGAGTTTCTGGCCAACATGAGCCACGAAATCCGCACCCCCATGAACGGCATAATCGGCATGACCGAAATTCTTCTGGAGAGCGATCTGAACGCAGAACAACGAGAATATGCCGAAATAGTCCAGGGGAGCGGAAACAGCCTGCTGACTTTGATCAACGACATTCTTGATTTTTCAAAAATAGAATCCGGACAACTGGATCTTGAGCATATCGACTTCGATCTGAAATGTATGATGAACGATGCCACCAAGTTATTGGCTTATCGGGCTGAAGATCAGGGACTTGAACTATCCTGCCATATTGATCCGGCTGTGCCGTTGTTGCTGACGGGTGACACCGGTAGAATACGGCAGATTATTACTAATCTGATCGGCAACGCTCTCAAGTTTACCCAACACGGCGCGGTTAACCTTAAAGTATTACTCGAGCAAGATCACGGTTGCTCTGTGATCATCAAGTTTGAAATTACAGATACCGGTATTGGTATACCTGTGGAACGCCTGAACGCCATCTTTGATCCCTTCACCCAGGTTGATTCATCCACCACCCGTATATACGGCGGCACCGGCCTGGGGCTGAGCATCTGTAAACAACTGGCAGTGCTTATGGGGGGTGGAATAGGCGTTACCAGTGAAAAGGGTAACGGTTCCACTTTCTGGTTCACTGTCCAGCTTTATAAGCAAACTGTCGCGACTTTAATAGCCGCACAGGCGCAAACCGAACATACTCGGGATGTTATTCCGCGTGTTGCTGTAACTATTAAAGATCTCAGCGCACGCATTCTTTTGGTAGAAGATAACACCATCAATCAGAAAGTTGCCATCCATATGCTGAAAACGATTGGCTACACCGCTGACGTGGTGGCGGACGGCCAACAGGCGGTGGAAGCGATGGAGAAGTTTAATTATGATCTGGTGCTGATGGATTGCATGATGCCGGTAATGGATGGTTTTGAAGCGACCTCCGCAATCCGTGGACTGCATTCAAAGGTTTGCAATCATAACGTGCCTATTATCGCTATGACCGCCAATGCTATGAAGGAGGATCGTGATAAGTGCCTTGCGGCCGGGATGGATGATTATATATCAAAACCGGTCAAAAAAGGGGCGCTTGCTGATATTCTCGAGAAATGGCTTTCCCCCGCACATCTGCTGCGGAGGAAAAACATAGATGTCGGTAAGCAGGATTTGGATCGACTGAAACGCCTTACCGTTTTGTATGTTGAAGATGACGATGAAACACGGAATCAATACAGCCAGTTCCTGACTCGTATGGTCGGTACACTGGTTACCGCAAAAGATGGTGAGGAAGGGCTGGCCGCCTACCACCTGCACCA
>CAIYZD010000021.1 GCA_903930585.1 uncultured Geobacteraceae bacterium
GATCCGCTCGTACATTTGGTAAGAAACTGTATTGATCACGGCATAGAGAGTCCTTTAGAGCGTACGGAGAAAGGCAAACCCCCATTCGGAACGATTCGCGTGGCAGTCTTGCCATTGGACGACAAAGTGGAACTAACTGTTACTGATGATGGTGGAGGCATTTCCACCGAGGCCGTCAGGTCAGCGCTGTTGAAACTCGGCACGTTATCAAGGCCAACAGTGGCCGAGCTTGGCAGCCACGAACTTCTCGGACACATCTTTCATTCTGGTGTCACTACAAGCCCGATCATCACCGAAATTTCCGGTCGGGGGCTGGGTCTGGCGATTGTCCGTGAAACGGTAGAGAAAATGGGTGGAACAATCAACGTCGAAACAACTCTCGATTCCGGGACTACTTTTCGGATGTTACTACCGTTGACTGTCGCAACGCTGCGAGGGGTTCTTGTCCGACTTGGTGAACAACTGTTCGTGCTACCTGCGATGCATGTCGAACGGGTATTGCGGATCAAGACGGGGGAGATCAAAACCGTAGAGAACCGCGAAACCATCAATTTTGACGGGAAACCGGTATCACTCGCTCACCTTGCAGACGTGTTGGAACTTTCCTCCCCACGTGCAAAAATGGATACATTTGATCTGCAGCATATGGTGATACTTGCAGCATCCAATTCACGAATCGCCTTTCAGGTCGATGAGGTTTTGGGTGAAATTGAGGTGCTGCAAAAAGGGATGGGACGACAGCTTTCCAGGGTACGCAACGTGGCGGGCGCCACAGTCCTCGGCACCGGCCGGGTTGCACTCATTCTCAACGTGACCGATCTGCTGAAATCTGCAGTAAAGCTCGCAGCCAATTCGTCCGGGCGCGACAATAATGCAAGCATGGCTGAGAATGAGGTCCGGGCGCACTCCGTCCTGGTTGTGGAAGATTCCATCACCACTCGAACCTTGCTCAAAAATATTCTGGAATCTACAGGGTATAATGTCGAGACGGCAGTGGACGGTATGGACGCCTGTGCCAAGCTTGAAAAAAGCCGGTTCGACATCGTAATTTCCGACGTGGAAATGCCTCGCATGAACGGCTTTGACCTCACGGCCAGAATCCGATCCGACAAGAATATAAGTGAATTGCCTGTAGTACTGGTGACCGCTCTTGCCTCGCGGGAAGATCGTGAACGCGGGATAGATGTCGGGGCTAGTGCCTATATTGTAAAGGGCAACTTTGACCAGAGTAATTTATTAGAAGTAATAAAAAAACTCATTTAACCCACTGAAGGACATATGCCATGATCAGCGTACAGGTAACAGAATCACCTCCATTGATCCTTATTGCCGAGGACAGTCCCACTCAGAGGGAAATGTTGCGTCACATGCTGGATAAAAATGATTTCCTTGTAGAGGCGGCAACTAACGGCCGGGAGGCTTTGACCTTGTTGAAGCGCATAAGGCCGATCGCGGTGATCACCGACATCGACATGCCGGAGATGGACGGTTACGCGCTTTGTCGCAGTATCAAGGAGGACAGGGAGTTACAGAATATCCCCGTCATACTGCTCACCTCACTCTCTGATCCCGAGAACGTCATCATGGGCCTGGAATGCGGTGCAGACTACTTCATCATGAAGCCTTACGGTGAGGAATTCCTGCTTTCCCGCATCCAACACATTCAGGCCAACCACATTTTTGAAACAAAACAGAGAGAGCAGAGCGCTCAGGGGATATGCTTCCGTGGAAAGAAATACTTTATTAACTCAAATAGAATGCAGATTCTTAACCTGCTACTTTCAACGTATGAAACGGCCATTCAAAAAAACGAAGAATTGGCCAACGCTACCGAAGAGTTGTCAACGCTGAATGAGCAGCAGGAAGAGAATATGGCGGAATTGGAGTCCAAAAACAGGCAACTGATGAGCGTTAATACCGAACTGGAATTACAGCGGAAAATAGCGCAAGAAGCAAAATATCAAGCGGAAGAGGCGAACCGGGCCAAGTCTGACTTTTTGGCGAACATGAGCCATGAACTTCGTACACCACTCAATTCGGTGATCGGTTTTTCTGAAGTACTGCAAGACCAGATGTTTGGTCCTCTCAATGAAAAACAGCAGGGATATGTAAACAACATCCTTACGAGCGGGAGACACCAGCTTTCCCTGATTAACGATATCCTTGACCTTTCCAAAGTGGAGTCGGGTAAGATGGAACTTGAGCTGAGTAATTTCTCACTACGGGAAACATTGGATGCTTCACTGATGATGCTCAGAGGAAAAGCTCTGAAGAGTGGTATAAAACTCGGCATGGATCATCCCCCGGAGGCCGATTCGCGCATTGTAGCAGACCAGAGAAAGCTGAAACAGATACTATTCAACCTGCTCTCAAATGCAGTAAAATTCACTCCTGCGGGCGGAACGGTTACTGTGAATGCAGAAATATACGACACTTATGTTGAAATATCCATCGATGACACCGGCATTGGAATAAGGGAAGAAGATTTGCCAAAGCTCTTCCATGCGTTCTCCCAACTGGAATCATTATACACAAGGGAAAACGAGGGTACTGGCCTCGGCCTGGCGCTGACCCGATTGCTGGTGGAACTGCACGGCGGCAGAGTCTGGGTGAAAAGTATATTCGGCTCCGGTAGCAGGTTCAGCTTCACTATCCCCTTTTTACAAACGGCGACAGGTGAACCGAACATTACGTGACTTGTCTCAGTGTCATCCAGGCGGTAGTGGCTCTGATGATCTCCGTGAGTTCCCGGGCAAACATCCCATCTGATTCCGGGATTACATCATCCGGGCTAAACCTGTCTAGAAGTGAGAGTGCGGCGTTAAAATGCCTTCGTGACTCTTTTTCCTTTCCTTTCCGTTGTTCAAGATTGGCAAGGGTGAAATGTGCCATAACCAGATCCTGGTCAAGGTAGAGCGCTTTTTTGAGCGAAGCGCTCGCTTCGTCGTTCATACCCTGTTCCTGAAGGATGGCCGCGCGTAGATAATGGAGTCCGCTAGAGAGCTTATCGGCAGCGAGCGCCAGCTCTGAGATTCTCAGCGCCTCGGCTAGCCTTCCTTCGTTGGCGTGCATGCGGCATTGCAGCGTCAGCGCCTCTGTATCGTTCTTATGACTGTGATGCCACAAAGTGGGAGCGGTTGCCGCCTGATCTGGTGGAGGAGGTGGAGGAGGAGGAGGAGGAGGAACAGGTGGAACAGGTGGAGGTGGAGGTGGAGAAATAGTTGACCGGATATAAATAGAACTTTTCGGTTTCGCCTCTCCTTCGCAGTTTACCTTTTGATACAGGATCGCATCGGGAAAATTTATTGGTTCAAACCCTGAAAATGACGTGTTTGATGTTTCGCAGGAGCTGACAAAAAGCCAGCCATCATCCAGCAGACAGCGAAGGTACTGTGCAACTACCTTTTTGATGAGTTGTGGGGCAAAGTACATGAGCACGTTTCTGCAGAAAATTACATCAATGGAGTTAGGCGAGGGGTAAAATTCTTCCGCCAGATTAAAGCTTGAGAACGTGACCATTTCCTTGATCGCGGGAAGCAATTCGAAGCTCCCGGCTTCGGTTTCCGTAAAATAGTTCTCTTTAAAACCTGTCGGCGTGTTGCGGAACGACCAATGCGTGTAGACACCAGCAGTGGCTTTGCGTAAGGCATGCGGGTTAATATCTGTTGCCAGAAGTGATATATCCCAGTCACGCAGAGCAGCCCGCATTCTGTAGAGCAAAATGGCGATACTATACGGCTCTTCACCTGTTGCACAGCCGGAGCTCCAGATGCGCAAACACTGTTCCTTCCCTTGGCGCTTCCTTATAATTTCCGGGATTATCTGTCGTTCAAGAACCTCGAAACAGCACGCTTCCCGAAGAAAATAGGTTTCCCCTATTGTCAGATAACAGGCCATGGATTCGAACAGTTCTTTTGAAGGTGGAACAGACATAAACCAGTCAGCGCACTCTAACGGGCTCTTAAAACCCATTACTCCGGCGGCTGTACAGAAAGCCTGCTCAAGACTCTTCCACTTGGAGGCAGGAAAATAGAGGCCCATATGCAGGGCAATATACGAGCTGAGCTTTTCAAGTTCAGCGCCGGTAAGGAGATGTTTCACGGCTGGTCACAGGCAATGAGTTCATCGATTGCAAACGATTCACCCGGCGAGAGCAGAGCCTCCGGATCCTGAAGCAGGATCAGACCGTCCGGGAGTTTAACCACCGCAGTCAATAACGGCAGATCGGGAATTATCTCCGCAGTCTCTGTCTGCATCTGCTCCGTACAATCCCATACATCGCAGGCCATATCGGCTATCAGAGCAAAGCTGCGTGTGGCGCAACGCAGTATGATCAATTGGTCGTTGAATCCGGCGGGGCGTCCCGGCAGACCGAAGCGGCAACGCAGATTGAGAACCGGGATAATTTTCCCATGAACATTTATCACGCCATCAATGAATTCTGGCCCTCCCGGCAGGGGAGTAATTGCCACCATTCTGACAACCATCTCTACCACTCCGAGTGGTATTGCATAGCGCTGCTCATTGAGGGTGAAAATCAGGATTTTATCTTGTCTTGCCATGCACATGCCCACACTATCTTGTTAATTGACCCGCTCAAGTCTGGCTTGATACTACCTGCAAGAGCAAATAGAGTGCCAGAGAAGGGGAACTTGTGATGAAAGTATAAGGGATTGATTTCATGGGCTAAAGTAAAGCAGAGCGTGGTGAGGAAAAGTAAACCATCAAGACAACCCGCCATGTATAGCAGTACTGCCATATGTGGCTGTGTGTATTGAGAATAATTTGAAGTAATGGAATTCCCCTTAGTCCTTGCCCAATTGCCCGGAGTGAAAGGTGTTTGGCAGGAAGGAAAATAGTATCAGGAAATGAGTCAATTAAAAATAATCCTTTGAAAATCTAACGCTTGAAAAATGTACCTCTATCGTATATGGTTCTTTCAAATAGTTAACGGCCAAGCAAAGAAGCTCGGCATGCCTCTAGGGGTGTGTTGGGCTTTTTTTGTTACGGGCTGAATCAAAAAAGGAGGAAACGATATCACTGATCACAGGATTTACTAAGAACGGGCAGGAATGGATACCAGAATTTATCAAGGTTCAGCATAACGCGTGGTAGGAAAATAGTGGCACACGATAGAATCGCACCAGTAACAGGTAGTCAATCCACTCTGGAGGTAATAATCATGGCATGGACAGCAACGAAGCCAATTTCTACGGGAAAATACTGGTATGATCCGAATGGACATCACCAGGCCGGGCGCCAAAAGCATGAATTGCGTATAGTCGCCATTCGTCCGGATGCCAACGGTAACCTTGTTGCGTTACTGCACGGTGAAGCTGGGAGCGCACCGATCGAGACGCTTAACGGTGACTGGTTCGGGCCGTTGGAGCCGCCTATGTAGTCCGGCCAGTCCTTGCCTGTCACGCAGCATTGCAAGAAGACGGGGCGTTGGTCATACGCATAGATGTCACATAGTAACAGCAGTCAGCTTGCAACGATACCCGGCATACCGATACGGTAGCCGGGTATTTGGGCAGCTTGTGGTATGAACCAGATCCTGAACCCAACATCACTACGAAGTACAGAGAAATTTTAATGTAATATTCAGAAACCGGCGACATAAAAACGGCTAAGTAACTGTATTTTGTTAAGGGTAATCTTTCCACAAAAAATGTGGATAACCCTGTTGAAACTGTGGATATGTTTCAAAAACGTCACAAAAACATTGGCTTTTTATCGTTTTGCATAACGAATAAACACTGCTTGTAACTACCTGATTTATCGTGTCAATAGTTTATTTTCAGTGCCGTGATATTTCATTAGAAAATGCTGCCGGCACCAGATTCTAAAAAATAGGCACTTTGCCAATAGCAAGCAAAAAACAGTACAAATAGACATTGTCAGTCAAAATCTGGTGTCAATGGAATGAACTATTTCCCGTACATATGCACACTCACAAATAGCGTCACACCTTTCGAGCATATCCTTGTTTATGCAATAGCGGGGGCATTCTTCCTGTAGAGCTCGATTTTCAGAGTAACGTGGTCCATCGTAGAGGTCATCATACATATGGACATACGTGCTCATTGTCGAACCGCAATCTTCCTTCATGTGAGTGAACAGTATCAATCCCGTTTGTAGGCTCTCAATACAGGCTTGATAACCATTCAGGCGAAGAGATGGATCGGTAAGGAAATCATTCCTTGTTTTCCAAACGGTCTGGCACTTCGGGCATTTTTTGAAAATTGAATCATCGCTCATGATGGTACCTGAAATTTATGTGTAACCTGTAAAGAGCCAAACCCCTCATAGGCAGGTTCTGTTGTATCATAAAATAATAAAAAACAGCCACTCAGAAAAAGATCTAAGTGGCTGTTTTTTATTGGTGGGCGAAACAGGGATCGAACCTGTGACATCCAGCTTGTAAGGCTGGCGCTCTCCCAGCTGAGCTATTCGCC
>CAIYZD010000022.1 GCA_903930585.1 uncultured Geobacteraceae bacterium
ATGTAGTCCCATCCTGCAGTTTTGTCCAGAGCACCCGATTTTCAGAGTCACACCAGTCGCAACACCAAAAGTAATAGTCTTCACTTAATCTGATTTTCATCGTTGTTTCCTCCTCTTATTTGCACCCAGTATATACTACCCATATTGCAAACGTGTGGAGGTTGTATAAAATCTTTGTTAATTTTATTTACATAATTATGCCGTGAATGCAATTTCTACAAGATCTTTATATGTCTGCAACATGTTTGTAATAGTAGTGTGCTACAACTGACATAGCTTGAACAATTCAATGAATAGCAAGCAGGAGCGTTACATGAATAATGTGCTTATTATTGAGGACGAAAAAGACTTAGCAGATTTATTGGCTTTTAATCTTGAGAAGGAAGGATTTGCCACTACCTGTATTCATGACGGAAAACTTGGTCTCGATCAGGCCAATGCGGATCTTCCCGACCTGATTTTGCTGGACTTGATGCTGCCAGGCTTGCTGGGGACTGATGTGTGCAAGGTGCTTCGTAAGACCCCGCGTACTGCGCACATCCCTGTTATCATGATAACTGCCAAGGGGGACGAAATAGATCGCGTTGTCGGATTTGAAGTCGGCGCAGATGATTACATCGTTAAGCCATTCTCGATGCGTGAGGTAACTTTACGGGTCAAAGCGGTCATGAGGCGCTTTGAGCATGAAGAACAACTGCCCCCAAAGCTTCTTTGCATAGGCGATATCGCCATCGATACGCAACGCCATACGGTAAAAAGTTCCGGAGCTGATATTGATCTGACCAGCACCGAGTTCAAACTGTTGCTCTACCTGGTAGAAAACAAGGAGTGCGTACAGAGTCGCGATCAGTTGTTGCAGAACGTGTGGAGTTACAATCATACCGGCGACAGTAGAACCGTTGATACGCATGTGACCCGTTTACGCGGCAAACTGGGCGCTCCAGGCGACATCATCAAAACAATCCGTGGTTTCGGCTACATGATCGAGGAGTAACTAATGGGATTTAGAACCAAGCTGGTACTCTCTTATATCTTTCTTATTGCATTGATCATCGGCAGTTTTTATCTCTATTTCAATCAGAGCCTCAAAGTGGAGATGATCGAGGAGAACCGTGTCAACCTGGCCAACCAGACTCAGTTGGCTCGCATGCTGGTAATGGACAGCAAGAATGGTACATCGTCTCAGCAACTTACCGAATCTATTGGAAAAGCCATCAAGGCCAGAGTCACGCTTATAGCGCTCAACGGTACGGTTATCGGCGATTCTGACGTTGGTGCGGCAGGATTGGCACAGTTGGAGAATCATTTGCAGCGCCCGGAGGTTCAAGAGGCGCTTAAGAATGGTAACGGGAGCTCACTGCGCCATTCAGACACGCTGCAGATCCCGATGCTTTACTCGGCACTGACGTACGGCAGCGGAACAGTGGATGGCATTATTCGACTTGCAGTGCCTCTTGACTATCTTGTTTCTACCAGAAGTGCATTACATGGGGTGATTGGAGGGGCAACAGCCGTGACCATACTGATAGCTTTTCTATTCAGCTATGTTCTCTCCAATTTGACGTCAAAGCCTCTTCGTGACATGGCCGATGCCGCCGCCTGCATCGGCTACGGGGGAAGTAAAGCCAGAATTCCTGTACTCTCAAATGATGAGGTCGGCAAGCTGGCCACTGTATTAAACGATATGTCGGAACGGATTGAAGATCAGGTGCAGCGTCTTTCTACTGAAAAACAGCGCCTCGACACCATTTTGCGCAGCATGGGTGAAGGGGTCATGGTAACGGCCCCCGATGGTGTTATTACTCTTGTTAACCCCGCCTTCCGCCGTCTTTTTTCAATTACCGGTGAAGTAGAAGGAAAAAAACTG
>CAIYZD010000023.1 GCA_903930585.1 uncultured Geobacteraceae bacterium
CATCCAGGTTTCTGACTGTCCATGCTTCACCATCCTTGAACGTCTTCGGATAATAGTCTGAAAAGAGACCCGATAAATTGGGACCGATAGTACCTGTCCCGACAGCACCCAGACGCCGGCTCAGCACACGATGGCACCTGCCGCATTTTGCCGAGAACACGTCCGGTTTTTTTGAGACGGAAGGAGTGAAATGTACCTGAACCGGAGTCTCTACATCGGTCTTATGTTTCAGTGAACCGGCATAAATGGCATTCACCACTATCGTTATCAGCTCTTCATTCAGGACGAAATTCGGCATGTTCTCTACGGGGCGCCGGATCGAGAGCGCCAGTTCCGCGGCTGTTTTGTGAGCTGCCGCAGTATCAAGGCTTACCGCCAGGCGGTTTCCTCGCCCGGTGGTGATATGGCAGCGGCGGCAGGAAAGCTGTTCTATCAATTGTTCTCCTTCTCTCTTCTGAACTGCATTGCCAAGGGTGAAGCGACAATATTTTCCGGCGCGAACTCCGGCGTGGGCGATGTTTTTACGCCCCGCTGCCGGATTGCCGAGATGACAGTCGCTGCACTTCCCCTTCTCCTCGTAGTGAGCGGAATGGCATGAGAGGCAATGTTGCCGGGGGGGGCCACCCCAGGCCGGGACGGTTACCATAAACAGGGCAACCATTAAAACACGAGCGACCAATTTGCCCCCCGGAAAAACAGCGCTACAATGGTCAACAGCGCAATCGTGACAATAAGTATGACGGCAGTGGCCGATACCATTTTCTGTTCGCGCGGGAACCAGTTGGCCCGGTGAATATGTGTACCAATGGGGAGCCAGGGAAGCAGCAGAAAGAGACCACCCAGCAGTATGATCGGATAGATCATGGAGCGCGACCAGCTGACCAGTTCCTGAATCCAGAGCAGAAACCAGGCCGATTTGGCAGGATTTGGAGTAACTGCCGGGTTGGCCTGCTCCTGAAGCGGCGCCGGGACCAGTGCCGCAAGCAGCAGGAGTGAGATAGTCAGCGCATACATGGAACGACTGATACGCCGGAAAAAATGGGGAGAGCTTTTTACAAATCCGTTTTTCATAGATACGGCAGCACCCCCTTGTTTTTTCTGACCCGGTAGAAATGCAGAAATGACAGCGCCAGCACCCCGAGCGGAATGATGACGATATGCAGTGCGTAGAAACGGAGCAGTGACAGCCCCTGGCCGACGCCGTCCGGCACCAGCAGCGAGCGGAACAGCGAACCGAACGGCAGCGTGGTCAGCAGCTCCATTCCGGTCTGTGTCGCCCAGAAGGCAAGCTGGTCGAAGGGAAGCAGGTAGCCGGTATACGCCTCGAACAGCGCCAGAAAGAGCAGCAGGCAACCGACTACCCAGTTAAGGTGCCGTGGCCGCTGATATGCTCCGGTCAGTATCACCCGCACCGTATGCAGCAGAATCAGGATCAGCAGGGTATGCGAGGTCAAGCGGTGCAGGCTGCGCAGATATTTCCCCCCCCGGACGGATGCTTCGAGAAAGAGAATCGAGTTGAATGCCCGCTCCGGGGTCGGCTGATAATAGACCAGCAGCAGTATGCCGCTGGCCAGCATGATCAGGAATGCGGTGAAGGCGAGCCCCCCCAGGCAGAAGGTGTAGCTGAAGCGAAGGTTGCGTTCAAGAACCACGCGGGGGAAGAGATGTTTAAGAAAGTCGGCGATCATGAGTCATACACCGTAATGCCCCCGTTTTGCTCAACCAGCTTGAATCTCTTGAGGGGCAGGGTCGCCGGGCCTGTAAGTACCATCCCCTGCCGGTCGAAGCGGCTGCCGTGGCAGGGACACGCAAGCGTATCTTCCGTGACCGTAACTGTACACCCCAGATGGGTGCAGATCAGGCTTAACACATAGAAACCGGAATTATCTCTCATCAGTATCAGCCGTTCATCGCGAAACAACAGCGCGCCGTTCAACGGCACGTCTGCTGCTGCGGCAGTTGCCAGTACCCGGCGCGTACCACTCGTCCGCGGAATGAGGTACCGAACCAGCAAGACGCCCGAGGCGAGCAGCAGGGTCAGGGTTGTGATGAATGATCGACGCGATTGAGAAAGGTTTTCCATTTTTCCACGTATGCCTTTGTATAGGCCGGAGTTTTGCTGCTCATGCGCAGATAGCGTTCGGCAGCCATGAAACTGCCGTTACTGACCCGTTGCCCGCTCTGTTGCCAGAATGATTCCAGGCTCATGCCATCTTTCTTGAGATTGTAGATCCGCCGCGACTCCGGTTCAAGCAGAAAACGGACCGGGTTGTCGTGGCACCCCTCGCAGGTAACGCT
This sequence comes from uncultured Geobacteraceae bacterium, assembly GCA_903930585.1. Taxonomy (GTDB): domain Bacteria; phylum Desulfobacterota; class Desulfuromonadia; order Geobacterales; family Pseudopelobacteraceae; genus JACRCG01. The sequence continues at coordinate 2,299 of CAIYZD010000023.1, forward strand.
GCCACGCTGAACGGTATGCGGAAACCAGGCACGCCATTCGGCCGCCAGCAGATCGTTTTCCGGGCCATTGTTCCGGGCATGCATGATGTCCGTATAATATGCGATAAACATCGGCCTGATCGGACTGATCCGCCCGGCGGCGTTGATCCCGAGCGGCGGTGTGTCCTGTTTTTTCAGGTAGGCGCTGCGTTGATATTCCGCATGTGGACCCGGTTTCAGATCAAAATCCTCTTTCAGCTGCCGGTCGCGAAAACGGAGAAAAAATGTACCGTATTCCTGCGGCGCCCAGGCCGAATGGCAGGCATAACATTCCAGTCGCTGCAGGTGAGCCGGGATACGGTGCTCTATGATTTTCATGCCCGGCTTGTGACAGTCGCGACACCCTTTCGATGATCTCTTCCCTTCCGCGAGGCTGACCATCGAGTGGCATGCTCCGCAGGTCATGCCCGCACGGTAGTGCACATCCGGCAGCATCTTCAGGAAGGTCTCGCCATTCACGGCAATGCCGCGCTGATAGCGCATGTTGTCTTCACGCGGTGCCCGGCCGGAATAATCCCACCCGGTGTAGTAACCGCTGTGGCAGCGCTGACAGGTTGCAACGGACGGTTTTTTCAAGCCATCAGCATGACAATCAAGACACCCTGTCAGGTGACAGGCGTTGCAGTTTTTGTCCCAGAAATCGGTATCGAACCGGCCATAGCTCCGCTGAACAAACTGTTGCTCGCTGCTCCGCTGCCCCATGGCGTGGTCGAAGATCCGCTCGTGCCCCCGGTGACAGATGGCACATCCGTTTGCCCGGTTTGAACGGGCCGCCGGGTCGCTGGCAGCGCCACCCTGACGGTGACATGATCCGCAGGCCAGAGCGACGTGTGCGGCGGTGGCATTGAGGCTATGGGCCAGACAAAAGCCGACGATGACGAGTATCATCCAACGCACGGTAGTTGATTCCTTTCCGGTAAATCGGGTCACGCGGAGTTTCGTGACAGGGGAGACAGAGGTTGACCGCCAGAGCCCGCCGTACCTCGGCGCCGTTCAACGGCCTGGCGTTCTCTCTGGTGATTGCCGCATACGAAATAACGTGGCCATTGGTCATCGTCAGAAAACCATCGAGCGGTTTGTTGTCAGAATGTTCACAGATCAAAGTCCCTTTGATGGTATTTCCCGAAACGACAGATTGTCCAAACCCGAGAAAGGCCGGGTTTCCATGGCATTCGCCGCAGCCGAGCGCCGTTTTTGCGGTGTTGTGCGAATAAAACGGGGCAAAGCGGAGTTGCTGTTTTCCCTTGAACCGGGCGACATACTCAGATCTTGACTGCGAACCATCCGACTCTGCTACGGTAATAAAGGTCTGGCAGCCGGGAGTTACCGGTGAAATCCGGCCGCGCTGGTTGAGCGCCAGCGGGAAGGGATACAGCATCCGATAATCTTCCGTCTCGCTAAAGACTCCCGGTGTTTCTTCTCCCTTGATGAAGTCCATGCCGGTTTTCCCCTTGTCGTAGCGGGTGTGACAGCCATAGCACTGCACCGAGCTGTGGGAGTGGCAGGCATAACACTCCAGACGTCCATGTCCGGCAATCGTATGTTCCGGAGTGCCGGTGATAACCTTGCTCCGGTGCAGAGTTCCGTTCCGTTTTCCCTGAAGCCAGATCACGCCATCCTGGTAGAATACGTTGGAAAAACTGCGCCCTTTTGAGGTCTGGATCATCTGCATGCCATACCGCACCGGCTGTTTGTAGGAGCGGGATTCCCGCAGTGCCTCATCGTTTTCCCGGGAAACCACCCGGAAGCGTGGCACCTCCGAGGCGCTCCCGTGGCAATTCTCACACGTCACCTCGGTCTGCCGGTACATGTTCCGGTAGGCGTAGCCATCTCCCATCACCTCTCTTGAAGTGTGGCAGTCGATGCATTCCATTCCGGCTACATAATGAATATCAGGGGTGATGTGGGTCAGGTTGCGGGCGCCGCTGGTCATTTCTGGCCCGGCTTCACCAGCTCTGGTCGGTACCAGGCCGTTATTACCGTCATACAGTCCCTGGTAGGAGAGGGCGATACGACCGCTCCGGTTATGACAACGCGAGCAGACCTGGGTATCGGGTAGCGGCATCATGCGGTGGCTGGCTGAATGCCCCGCCTTACCCTTCAAATTCCTGTCGCTTCCTTCATACGTGGCGGTATCATTCCAGGGAAAGTGACAGGTGGCACATCCCGCTCCGTGTGCCGCAGCGTAGGAGTCGTTATTTGCGGTGCCGATGTGGCAGCGGGAACAGGCTTTACGGTACAGTTCTCCCGAAAGATGGTCCAACTCCTCTACCGGAACTGTTTCTATCGATTTTCCGGAGGGATCAAATGCATTTCCTCCTCTGGTGGTATACCCTTTTCCGTCATCGCCCTCCCAGGTCAGCTGGATGTTGCGAATCATTCCGGCGTTGGTTTGCATGATGGTTGATGTGACCCGTTCCGTTTGATAACGGTGACAATCTCCGCATGATTTCTCCCAATGTTCCGGTGTTGCGGGATTGGCAGGACCACGTAAGCCGGCGTGGGCTGCAGATTTGTTCGTTGTATGGTCATTGCCGCCATGACAAACGGTACAGGAGGGGTGATGCGATGAGACCGTTTCAAGCCCGTAATGACACGTCGCACATTTTGACGGAGATACCGATGGTAGAGAACAGCCGGTGAGACAGAACACGATCCATCCGAGGCAAACGGCAATCAGGTTGTACATATGTCTCCATCGAAGAAATGAATCGTCTGGATTGTAATGAGAGCAGCCTGTTGTTCAGGTCACGACGCGAAAGATCCGATCCCCGTTCTTCCGACGGTCAAAAATACCGGATAGAAACGTTCACCACCTGAAGATTCTTTGCGGATGATTGCAGCAGATACGACCCGAACGTCAAAGCACCCTTTCTCCGTCAGTAGTGCTTGAATGAAACCACGCTCAAAGCCATGGTGGCAGACACCGGTCGGATCTTCGTGGAAACTGCCATCCTCAGCCTCAAGATCTGCCAGAGCCAGCCAGCCACCCGGTTTGAGAGCCCGGACAAATGTGGTAATCAGTGCAGCGACATCACAAACATGGTGCATGGTCATGCTGCTGAAGATCAGATCGAATTTTCCTTCAAGACAGTCCCGCACGGTCAGATCTATTAGGCGGGTAGAGATGGTATCGATACCATGGTTTTGCACCTTCTGCTCAAGAACGTCCAGCATTCCCTGCGAGCTGTCCGCAGCGACGATTTGACCCACATGCGGCTGAATCGCCATCGTTACCAGCCCGCTGCCACAACCGTAATCGAGTGCTGTCATTTGGAGGGAAAGCGGCACCTCCCGTACTATGGTAGCCGCCACCTCTCCGGCAAGCCGGACCCGCTCCGGTTTCTCGTCCCATGTGGCAGCTACAGCGTCAAAGTTGCGTTTATCAGGTGATTGCATGGTGAAATCCTTATCACATCGCATAAAATATGCGAAGAAATGAGTACAACGGTATCGGTACGCCGGAGGCTTGGAGACTGACACCTCCGGCGTACGGACACCAGCAGCTGGATTAGCAGCCGGCAGCTTCTTTCTTGCTTTTTTTAGCCGGTTTTGCTTCTTCAGTATTAGCCGGTTTCTTCTCTTTTTTTACTTTAGCGGCTTTTTTGTCCACTTTTTTGTCAGCCTTTTCAGCGGCCGGTTTCTCTTCCGCCTTCTCTTCTGCCAGTACTACGGTGGCGAAACTGAGCGCCATCATTGCTGCTACCATCATTGCTGCGATTTTCTTCATTGTTCTCTCCTTTCTTTGGTGGGTTGGTCCGGCGTGCGGACACATCAAAAACAAGATTGTTCCCTATATCAGGGTTTGCGTTCAGGATAAATGACTCAATTGTCCCGCATAGACAAAAGTAAAGCGGATGATGAGGCCCCCCGCCAGCACCATGAGTGCGCTCAGGTTCATTTTGAACAGGGCATCGGCGGTCAACTCTTCACCATGATCTTCCTTAACCTCAAGAAACTTCATGACCAAGGCAATGGGGAAAATTACCAGCAGCAGAAGCATGCCAATCCCGTACCAGAAATATTCGTGGTTGAAGGTAAAGAACGGCATAATCGATTCCCGGTGTGCGCCTGAAGAGGTGTACTGGCCGTAGAAGAAGAGCGGCAGCATGACCATTTCTGCAAGCACCAGCCAGATATCAACCTTGGTAAAGTAGAGTTTCACCTTTTTCTGGTTTGAAATCATGATCATGAACGCGGCTCCGGCTGACATGGCCGAAGTCAGAAAGAGAATCGGCAGAATTGCGGAGTTCCACAGAGGACGGGCCACAAAAGAACTGAGCAGCACCCCGGTATAAACGCCGATAAATACGCCCATACCGAAGTTAACGGCCGCCAGTTTTAGTTTGTACGTACTCAGCCACTCGGAGAATTCTTTCAATTGCCGGAACATCAGGAGATGTCGCTTGGACTCGGGGAACATGGCCAGGGCATACAGCACGGTGATCGGGTAAAAAACGAGTAATCCCCACGATCCCCAGGACATGGGCGACAGTGGCTGGACGGTTAAATAGAACCAGAACACGTTAAGTTTACGTTCCAGGTCGAGAAAAATGAAGAACATGCCAATACTCAGAATGATGGGGACGTACAGCGGCGCGCTGATGGCGGCGCGTTCGCCTTCCGCCAGATTACCGCCTTTTCTGACATGCAGTATTGACGTCATAATCGCCAGTCCGGCGGACAGTCCCCCGAGAAATAGATACAATGATACACGCCAATCCCAGACATGGAGGTGTGGCGAGGTAATAGCGTTCAAGCCAGTTGTTGTAATTTCCATGCGCAACACTCCTATTCCGGTTTCCCGAACTTTCTGATGTAATAGACCCGCGGTTTTGTTCCGGCGCTTTGCAGAAGTACTTCTGCGTGGTTTTCCCGCAGCGCGATGCTGACGGCGCTTTTCGGATCATCCAGGTCACCGAAGATTCGTGATTTGCCAATACAGGTTGCGACACAGGCCGGTTCCTTCCCTTCTTTAATACGATGTTCGCAGAACGTACATTTGTCGGCAAAGCCCTTTTCTTCGTTGATATAGCGCGCATCGTACGGGCAGGCTGCAACGCAGGATTTACAGCCGACGCAACGATACTTCTTCAGCAAAACCATCCCGGTTTCCTTGTTCTTGTAGGATGCACCGGTGGGGCAGTTGTACACGCATGGTGGATTGTCGCAGTGATTGCACAGTTCCGAACGGAGTTCCATGCGCAGTTTGGGATACTCACCCTCGACTTTTTCCACCACACGGGTCCTGAAATCTCCCGGCGGCACTTCATTTTCCTTTTTGCAGGCCACAACACATGCCATGCAGCCGATGCAGCGCCGTTGATCTATTACCATGGCATATTTAGGCATTGCTTCCCTCCTTAGCAAACCGGACAAAGTTTACTCTCATTCCTGTCCCACCGCAGATCGGGTCAACCGCATACCGGGTGATAAGCCCCTGGTCATCCGCACCTTTGCCGTACGCATTTTTCAGTTCCTTACTGGTAGTGCCATAGCCATGAACCATATATACGCAGTCTTCCCTGATTCGCTCGGTGGCCTTGACTTTAATGCGATTGCTTTTGACGCCGTCCTGATTTACCAGAACCACGTACGCGTTGTTTTCAATCCCCATCTCCTTGGCTTTGCGGCTGTTCACCCAGACCTCGTTTTCCGGGAACAGTTCGCTCAGCTCCGCATTGTTGGTTGAACGGCTGAAGGTGTGTACGGCACTGCGGCCGTAGACCAACCGGAACTCTCCGGGAGCGGGCTGTTGATGATTCGTGTAACGGGGAACCGGGTCAAACCCCTTTTCTTTTAACTCTTTGCTGTAAAGTTCAATTTTTCCGGAAGCAGTTTTAAACTCCGGCTGATTTGTCACAGTGATAAACGGGGTCGCTGTGTTGGGAATCGTAATGGTTCCCACTTTTTTTAACTGTTCATAATCCACGTTCCACTGGCTGCACTGGTTCTTGATTTTATCCTCGTAGGTATTCCATGGAAAGTATTCTTCCGCGCCCAGGCGCTTGGAAAGTTCCTTGGCAATCCACCAACCAGGCTTTGACTCGTACATCGGTTCGACCACCGGTTGCCGCAGTGATACGGTCAGCGATTTCCCTTTACCGACGGCCAGAGCGTCATGACGCTCAAGGTAGGTGCATTCCGGCAGGATAACGTCGGCCATCATAACCGTGTCAAAAGGCATTACGTCCACAGCAACAAGAAGGTCCAGCTTCTTTATTGCTTCTATTGTCTCTTTTTGATTAGGGAGGGATTTCATCAGGTTTGTGCCGCTGACGAACCATCCCTTGATCGGATACGGTGCTCCGCTGATGGTTGCCGTCCGGATTGCCTGTGTAACCCCTTCGCCACCGGCAAACGGAAATCCGCCGAGATTAAGAGGCGCTTTACCTGGTTCCGGAAAAGGTTTTGCTGCCATCTTGGGAAATGAGGCCTTTGTAGCAAAAAAAGCGCCACCTTCTCTGCCCCACGTACCGAGTAGCGCCATGAGAATGCCGATGCAGCGGGTACGTTGCACGTCATCGCCATACCAGGTAACATGACGTCCTGGATGAACGCAGACGGCAGGAGCATTTTTCCCCAGCAGGCGGGCTGTTTCGACAATCTGCTGTACCGGAAGATCGGTCTCTCTTGCGGCCCACTCCGGTGTATATGATTTTACGGCATCGGCCAATTCAGTGAAACCGTTAGCATATGAACTGATATATTGTTTGTCGTACATTCCTTCGGAAATAATGATATTGATCCATGCCAGCATGAGCGCAATATCGGTTGACGGTTTGATCGGCATCCAGATATGAGCCTTACCGGCGGCAATCGAGTAGCGCGGATCAATAACAACAAATTTCACTCCCTTTCCAACTGCTTCAGCAAAATCCTGAACTTGAGAGTTGTGCATATTTTCTCCCAGATGGGAGCCAAACAGTACAACAACCTTGCTGTTAACCATGTCTACCCGCTCCGGTGAGCCAATTCCCTCGCCGAACGTCAGCTCCAGACCTACATCTCGTGGGCCTCTGCATTGGGCAAACGACGGCATTCCTACGTTAGGTGAGCCATAGGCCGAGAGCAACGGGAGAAAATGATCAGTCGGAGTCCCATGGGTAAAAAGCGCAACTGATTCCGGACCATACTGTTGTTTGATTTTGTTGAGTTTATCTGCGACAACACTTAGCGCCTCATCCCACGACGCTTTTCGATATTTCCCTTCTCCTCGTGCACCGGTGCTGATGAGAGGGGTTTTTAACCGGTTCGGATCATACAGGAGCCCAGCTCCCGCATTACCTCGCGCGCAGAGTTTACCCCGTGCGCCGGGATGAGCCGTATTTCCTTCAAGTTTTACGACCCGGCCATTAAGAACCTTTGCCATAGTGCCGCACTTCCAGAAACACATTTCACAGAAGGTGGCGGTATACGTTGCCTTGATCATTCCCTGTTCTTCGGCCCACAAGAGAAACTTGTCGGGCAGAGCCGAGGTTACTGCCATTCCGGCGGATAAAATACCCGACGTTTTTAAAAATGTCCTGCGTGAAAGCGTAATCGTCACGTTATTACCTCCTGTGTAGATGCATACGTGTAAATTTCTTTAGTCTGTACTGAGGGAGAAAACGATTTTAATTCCAATTATGTATATTATTGTATGTGTATAACAAAAAAATATGTTATGTGCAGGTCACTGCATGCTCGTACCGGAACATCTCTGTGGTATGACGGAGATGGGCCGGTGAGCTGCATTAGTCCTGGGAAATAGTGAAGCTTCCATTCTTCTCAAAGACAACTTTTGCGTTCAGAAAACCAACCGTGGGGTAGCCCAACTCTTTGAGAGCATGATACGCCATTTCAGCTCGGACACCACTGGCGCATTGGGTTATGATCAGCTTGTTTTTCGGAATTATTCCTGTTTTTTCAGAAAGTGCTTCCTCAGGGATATTGATTGCGTTTTTGAGCATGCCGGATTTGATTTCATCTTCGTTCCTGACATCAATGATCATCACATCGGAAGGGAGTGCAGTCGCGTAATGTTTGAACGTAACAACCTGAATCTCTCCAGGACGTGGTTGCGGCGTATAGGTGGCTTTTGTTGACGGTTTGCCGGAGATAATCTCATATTTGGACGAACGCCATCCGTCGTATCCTCCCGCCAGAATCATGACCCTGGTATAACCGCCTTTGACGAGCTTTGAGGCGACATTCTCCGCGTCAGTACCGCCATTTGCATCATAGATGATAATGGGGGGACGTTTGTCTTTTGGCGGCAAATTCTTGAGAAGTTTTGCGGCCTGCGCAGCTGGAAATGAAACTGCTCCCTTGACATGCCCTTTTGCGGAAGTGGCCGGGGGACGAACATCAAGCAGTACGTGCGGGATGCCTTTATCCATCCAGGCATCATTTAGAAATGTCGGTGAAAGCATGCTGAAATGTTTTTCGGCCCAACCAGGCGCGCCGTCACGGTACACCCTGACATTGGTATAGCCCAGTTTCTGAGCTTTGGTGGCTGAATCCGAACTCAAAATGCAGTCCGGGCCGGTATCATAATAAATGACGAGGCTGTTTTTGTCTTTCGGGAGATTTTCAACCATCATATCGAAAGATGAAAACGGAATATTGATTGCGGTCGGGATGGCTCCTTCCTGGAACCGGATTGCCGGACGCGAGTCGCAGAGAAAATATTTGCCCCTGGCCGGTCCCAAAGCAACCAGTTTTTCAAGTTCCGACGTTGACATCAGCATATTATGGGCGACTTTGGCGGGGGGCCGTTCTGCAAGCCTGTTTGCCGTTTTTACACCATTGCTTTCCGTATAATAGATTTTTATTTCATGCCCTTTTTTTGTCTTTTTGAGCAGGTCTCCATCCCCTTGTTTTCCCTCACTTGAGGTTACCTTGATGTCATCCTCATCGAACTTTAGTAATTCAATCCGTTCATCTATCTTGAGCTGAATGGTCTTGGCCTTGAAAGCCACATTATCAAAGAGTCCCATGAATACGCCCGG
>CAIYZD010000024.1 GCA_903930585.1 uncultured Geobacteraceae bacterium
GCCAATCAGTTGGCCGGAAGCGTTTTCGATCACGATATCCACTTCAAGCATGTCAAGGTCGCGGTAGTAGAGCAGTTGATAGTCATCATTCGCCGCAGTACTGTGCTTGAGCAGTTCACCATAGACGAAGGTTTCCAGAATTTGGCCAAACCGGCTTCGATCTTGCTGCACTTCGGCTGCACCACAATCAAGCAACGTGGCCAGTAAACCGGCATCAATAAACTGCAACTTGGGGGTTTTGACAACACGCTTGAGTCGATTCCTGGCCCAGACCTCAATGCGCTTGAGCAAATACATCTGTTCAAGTACCCCGGTATAGCGTGAAGCCGTCTTGCTGTCCAAACCGACCTGACCACCCAGTTTGGTGTAGTTACACATCTGACCTGATATTTCAGCAAGGACGCGCAAAAACCTGGGCAATTGATCGAGCTTTTCGATGCTGGCCACATCGCGAACATCGCGTTCAATGATGGCATTCATGTACTGGCGCGCCCACATCCTGCGTCTGCGTGGGTCAGTGCGTGAAATCGCTTCAGGATAGCCGCCCCTGATAACAGTTTCGACCAACACCTCACCTGTCACTGGCACGCTGACTTTGAGCAGCCTTCCGCCAAAAGCCTCATCGATCCAGTTCGCACGACTCCCATACAACTCACTTTGCGACAACGGCAGCAAGGTGAGCCTTTCCATACGACCAGCCAGAGAATCCGCTACCGCAGGCAGTACCATCAAGTTTGCCGATCCCGTCAGCAAGAAGCGTCCGGGGCGTCGATCCTCATCAACACTCTTCTTGATAGCCAGCAGTAGTTGAGGCGCACGCTGGATTTCATCAATGACCGCACAGTCAAGGCTGCGAATCATCCCGACAGGATCATTCCTGGCCGATAGTAACGTCAACTCGTCATCAAGTGTGAGATAGCGCATCCCCTGGATGGCTATCTGCCGCACCAGGGTTGTTTTGCCTGCCTGGCGCGGTCCTGCAACCAAAACGACAGGCGTATCGGCCAACGCTTCAGCAATGCGCGTTTCAATCAGGCGAGGGTAGAGAGTACCTTTATTCATAAGCACTTGTGTGCGTAAAATATGGAATGAATGAACATAAATTATGGAATCAGTGTCCGTAAAATACGGAATTGGAGAACATAAATTATGGAATCATTTTCCGTAAATTACGGAATATAAGTCAGAATATTGAGGAAGAAGGTAAACTGTTCTGCCAAGCACTCCTCAATTTGGCGGAGTAATGACCGACAGTAGAAAATGCCGAGCTGGGGCTCGGCGCTCCCGGGTTATGGTCGGTTTGTGGTTTGGGAAAATCTACAGGCGAAGTTCAGTAAATCCGACAAATTGTTTGCAACGGAATGTTTTTACTGAAATATGAAAAAACCGCAAATTGTCGATACCGGGTTCTCATAACCCTTTTTTCAGAAAATCAGCAGGAGCAAGAATCGCGATACCTCTCCATGAGAGCAGCTCAAGTAAATGGTTGTCACCGGAAACAATGACCTCTGCATGAGCAGTAAAAGCGGCCTCAAGAATCCGGTTATCATCAGGATCTGCTGTGATATCATGAACTGTAATGAGTGGGGTAATCAAGGTAAATGTCTCTAAGAATAGCCCTATAATCCGGTAAACCTGTTCAGGGAGAAGGCCAAACTTTGGTCGTTGCAGAACATCTTCAACCTCCTGCATCATCTCAGGAGAGATGAAGTTGATTACCTTGCCAGCAGAACAGAGTCGCAAGATCTCCCTTGGATTTCCACCGAAGAGAATGCCGGAAACAAGAACATTGGTATCGCACACAATTTTCATGAAAGCTTGGCTTTTGTTGTACGGAGAGCTGTGATCTCCGTTGCAATATCATGCTCCGTCAACTGCTGCTTTCGGGCAACCGTATCGCCAAGCTGAAACAGATCA
>CAIYZD010000025.1 GCA_903930585.1 uncultured Geobacteraceae bacterium
TATTAAAGGCCGTAATTGGGCATGGTCAGTAACTTTCAATAGCGGTTATGCTGAAAAGGTTGGTGCTTTTCGTGATTTAATTAATGTATTAGGTAGTTCAAACGATGACCCAAAAGCTTTGCTTGCAGAACAGCGTCAAATATACGATGCCGCCACCAAGAAGAGATTAGAACTATCCGAAGATTTAACACAGGCAAATAATAGTCTTGATAATGCACAAAGAGAATACGAAAAAATCAAAAACGAATATGCTACTCAAAAGGTGCCCCTTTTAGACGATGCAAAATTTAGGTGGTCTAAGCTTAGCAGCTTACAACGTTTTTCCCTCTATGTAATTGGGCCACTGCCAGTCTGTATATGTTTCTTATCTCCGCTTGCGATATTAACTGGCCATCTCGTGAAAGATAAAGCATTAATGATTGTAATGTTCGGAATTGTATACTTAATTGCTTTGTTTTATGCTTATTTCAATAAATTCCGTTCGTGCTGACATTCATTAATAAGGATAACTTGTAAGCATAGCGAAACAGCAAGTATGCACTATGGGTATCTTGATTGATTATACCAACCCCCGCTCTACAAACGAGCAAACCCCATCTCTTCCGACAATTATATGATCCAGCACCTTGATGCCGAGGAGTTCGCCAGCCTCCTTCAATCTTCTGGTAATAGTGATATCCTCGCAGCTTGGTGATGGATCGCCGGTCGGGTGGTTGTGTAATGTGAAGCTGCGAGTAATGTGAAGTCATCCTTCTTGTATGCCCACGCTACGCTCGCCCGCCTTTGTCCCACCATGTATTTACTTCACATAATTTGTACGGCTTATATCCTCCTCCATCAGGTAGTTCATTACAGAATGGAGGTAGGATTATGCTTGAGTACTGGTACAAAGAACGGCGGACGTTGGCAGATTTTCGGCGGGGGCCACTCGGCCCATACATGGACGGGCTGGCGGCCCGCCTTAAGGAAAGGGGGTATTCAAAAAGTTATGCTTGCTATGTTCTTGGCCATTGCTGCCTGTTCAACAGTTTTCTTATCGACCAAGGGATCAGTCGAGGGAAAGAGGTTACCCAGGCACACCTTGGGTCATTCGTCGATGCCTACCTGGCAGACTTCCGAACCACAAGCAACCTCTATGTCGGACGTGGCGCAGTTCGAGGCCATCTGAAACATTTGCTGTCTTACCTGGTTGACGAGGGGGTTATGAAGCCGCCCACCCCTAAACCGCTACCGCCGCAATATCGTTGGGTACTCGAACCGTATTTGAACCATTTACGTGAGGACCGCCAACTTGACGAGACTACAATCCAGAACTACCGGTTAGCTCTATGCAGGTTTCTCGATGGCTTAGGAGAAAGAGCTAAACGTAATGGCATGAAGTCATTGAAAGCTGATGATGTTGAAACGTACATCAAACAGCACATCAAGGAGAGTCCTGTAAATCTGAGGAGTTTAGCGTCATATCTCCGTAGTTTTCTTCGGTTCTGTGCATATAAGGGATATGTCGCCAAGGATTTTTCCAGTGTGATTCCCTCCGTACCGGCGTATCGACTGGCATCTCTGCCCAAGGGGATGGAAGATACCGACTTGCAGCGTATCCTGAACTCCATCCCCA
>CAIYZD010000026.1 GCA_903930585.1 uncultured Geobacteraceae bacterium
GACCAGCTCAAGTTTTCCGGCTTCAATCTTGGAATAATCGAGTACGTCATTGATTACCTGGAGCAGCATCTGGGAAGCGGATTTACAGTCATTCAGACAATTCTGCTGATACGGTGCAAGGTGTGATCCTTCCAGTAATTCAATGTTGCCTAACATGGAGGAGAGTGGCGTCCGAATTTCGTGGCTTATGGTCGACAGGAACTGGCTTTTGGCAATACTGGCAGCTTCGGCTGCTTCATTTGACTTGTGTAATTCAGCCTCCACCAGTTTTCGTTCAGCAATCTCCGCCATCAATTCAGTATTTGTTATGTCCAATTGGGCTGTCCGTTCTTGAACCCGCCATTCCAAAGACTCCTTTATCATTATGATCTCGCTGAACTGTAGTGACAGTGAGTCAGCCATTTCGCTAAAATTATTGATCAGGTGATATATTTCCTCTATGCCGCTTTCAGGCCAGACAATCTCTTTGCAATCAGCCACTAACCTGTCCGGCAGTTCGTGCGACAGCGCACGGAGCTGTCCCAGATTGCCAACAATACTGCGGCTGAACAATTCCGCCAGCGCCAGCGCCACAAGCACAATAAAAAACAGTACCGTCAACTTGCCGGTGTATTTGTCATAGAGCATTTTCTGAAATGGCGCCACCGGCTGCTCCAGAATAAGTTTCCACTCCGCCAGGTCGCCGATGGCTGTCTCCGCAATGTAAAACGATTTTCTCCAGCATTCCGAAATAGGGGTATTGGGTGATTTATCCGGCACAATCTGACTGATTCTTTTGTCAAGACGATGGAGTATCCCTTTCACTGGGACAAAAGGTTTAAATATCTTTTGATCGGAGCGGTTGGTCAAAATGACGTTACCGTTTTTATCAAGCAGTGTGTAAAGAGTGTGATTTTCAGCCGTCTCAATGTCGAGCTGCTCTTTAATCTGCTGAAATGTAAGCACTGCGAGAGTCAAACCTTTGTATTGCCCTGCAATAACGACCGGAGCCATCATTAAAACTCTCGGCTCACTTGTTCCGATATGTCCCATAAACACATCAGAGAGCATCGGCTTTACATGTCTCCTGATGATCGGAATATATGGCCGGTCTGAGAAATCAACCCCGATAGCGCTCTTTCCCCGCTCATCAATGCGTGGCATGAAGGCTAATGAGATTGCTTTTTCATCCAGAAGGCCAACCCGCATAAAATTGGTATCGGATTCTTTTGCCATCTCCACATAGAATTGCATCTGCCGGGGGGATCTTGAAGCAGCTATTTTTGCCAGGTTGTCAATGGCCGGCATCCTGTTTTTGATCCACGCCTCCAGGTAGTGATTTAAACTCTGACTGGACTGATCAAGCGAAAAGCGAATCTGCCGGTCGGTTTCGGCAAATTCGGTTCTGCTGCCAATCGCAAGCAAAATCAACGTTGGACAGAGGACGAAAAGAGCCAGCATGCTGTAGACTATCTCTTTTAACGAGATCAGGGATGAACGCGACCGCAGTGAATAGCCGATGAAGAGCAGACGGGCAATCAGGGTATTGGCGATGCCGTTAACCGCCTGTTTGGACATAACGATATACGTATTGCTGGGGGGGACATGCATGACTACATGGTAGAAAAGATAAATAAGCGGTATGCCAATCATGAGCCAGTAGAGCGCATCGGCCAGCACCATCCCGATCTTGCGGCGCCCCATCAGCCAGTGTACTGCCGCTATCTCCGCCGTCATAGTCATGACCACCCGCATAGCGGGGGGCTTGAGGAAAGCCCCTAAAAGGGGCTAGGTATTTTTGGTAAAGTCCAGCTCCTCTTGTTTTTCAAGGTGTTCTTGATCTCTTACATATGC
>CAIYZD010000027.1 GCA_903930585.1 uncultured Geobacteraceae bacterium
CCATGAACAGCCAGAACTGTCAAGCCGCTTCCACCCAAACATCCGACTCCAGCCGTGACAATATCTTTCATTTTTAAACTGACATCGAGTAGTGCCAACATATCTGTCTGAGTCACGTTGAAAGAGACTGCATCAAATATAGTGCCGTCCTTAAAATCAACATTTTTAATCTTAGAAAAATGTTCAACAAACGGAATAAGACTGTTTTTGTAAACTTCCATTTTTTGATGACCTAGGGTCTCAAACATTATCTGGGCAGTATCTCTGGCGTCCTCCAACTTTTTTGAGGTAATCTCAAAACGTTTTTGCGCCTGAACTGTTTCTGCTGATGATCTTTTGAAAAGAGATTTGGCGTCAAAACCTTTTTTGATGCCAAACCCTCCTGCTAGTGTCGCTGCTCCTAACAGGATAAGTGGTAACGCCATAATCCCCCCGTATTTATGTGCATGCTAACATAAAGGAATGTATTTCGGTTGTCGGTATAATAGGCGCTAATGGACATAAACACGAAAGCACCAACATTCAGCCACATATGAATATTAAAATATTTATTGAAGAATGCCGCTATCACAAATGGCCATGGGCGATACTTGTTGGCAACCAATCGGGCAGGATAATAGGCATTGGCTACTATAAACAGCAGCATCGAGACTATCCCCATAAATTTTCCAATCCATTCATTGTGTTCCATAACTTATTCTACCCCTTTTAGATTAGTAAATTATAGCAAGTGGTAACAGAAATGCCACGTATGTCCTCAAAGCGGCTACTGACCGAGAGTGTAACAATGTGGCAAGAGTGTACCGAATGAATAAATTATACAATAGTGATTAAGTAATGGAATGATAGCTATTAATATTAGCTATTTTTTCTGGAAGCGATTACAGAGTGAATTTAATTATCTCTTTTGTTGGCAACGCAGGCATGACGATTGGCGAATTGGCGCTTATGGTTATTGCTCATTTCTGTCTCAGTGTGCGATGCCGCCTTGACCGTAAAAACCGGATCCGAAGTTCTCCAGGATCGTAGCTATACTGACTTGTCCGGAAAACGTGTTGGTTTGATAACCAATCAATCGGCAGTCATTGGCGAAAAACAGATTGTTGACTTGATGTATGCTAGCGGCAAGGTAACACTTGCCGCTATTTTTGCACCGGAGCATGGTTACAGAGGGCAAAAAGAAGATGGCGTCAAAATTGGATACAGTATAGACGAACAAACCGGTCTGCCTGTGTACAGCCTCTATGGGGCAGTAATGAAGCCAACACCGGAGATGATGCGCGGCATTGATGTGCTCGTATTTGATATCCAGGATATTGGCGCTCGTTTTTATACGTACATCTCGACAATGGGATTGGCAATGCAGGCAGCTGCGGAGATGCACGTGCCTTTTATCGTGCTTGATCGCCCCAACCCTTTGGGCGGTGACCGTATAGGCGGGCCGATCTTGGAAACGGAATTGACTTCGTTTACGGGCAAATATCCAATTCCGATTGTCCACGGCATGACGATTGGCGAATTGGCGCTTATGGTTAAAGGTGAGCTGATGTTGCAAGGGCTGGAGACTCTGGATCTACGCGTAATTAAAATGGAAGGGTGGCAGCGTGAAATGCAATGGCCGGAAACCGGATTGAAATGGATACGGACGAGCCCCAACATTCCTGACTATATAACAGCACTTCTCTATCCCGGCATCTGTCTGTTTGAGGGAACGTCCGCCAGTGTAGGGCGGGGGACTTTAGAGCCGTTCAAAATCATTGGATTTCCGGGCATTGACTCCGGCGAACTTGCTACGGATCTCAACAGTAAAAAATTGTCCGGGGTCAGATTCGATCAAACTAAATTTATGCCGAAAAGCATCCCTGGAATGAGTAGTAACCAAGTATATCAAGGCAAAGAAATTCCCGGTATTAAAGTTACTGTTACCGCCACGCATCTCTTTCAACCGGTTGAAACAGGCGTTAATATCCTTAGTGTTTTGTACGGATTGCTGGGCAAGAAGGAAAGGGAGTTGTTTTTCAGTCACTCTGGTTTTGATCATCTTGCCGGGACGAGAAATCTTCGGCTTGCTCTTGAGAAAGGGGTTCCGCCGGAGGAAATAATTGATGAATGGAAAGTTTTAGAGAATCAGTTTTTGCTGAAGCGTAGCAAATACCTTCTGTACTGATATGAAACTAATTCCAGAAATTTTAGCGAATGCTGTGTATTCTCGTCTTCAACAGAAATGTCTGCCGTTTCAAGTCGGCTGACATCCAGTGCTAAAGAGTCATTCAGTCGTACACAGGGTGAGGCAGCAGCGGTCGAAGAAATGAGTGAAAATATGATGTCGGTATCAGTTGCCATGAAGCAGACCACAGCAAATGTCAACACAGTTTGCCAGTGCCACGGAGGAAATGACAGTTACCTTGCAGGCGTTGCAAAAAAATCGGACTAAGCTCGCATCATTGGTCAAACTGTCATCAGGGGCTATAAGGTCCAGACTAGATAACAGCTTTAAGAAGGGCTACTGCCTCCTTATGTTTTTTTGAAACTAGACTGAAGATCAACTGATTGGGGTGTGCGACATATCTATGGGTCTTCTTTCACGCTGCCGCCCGATATTCCCAGAAGTCTTCCCATCGATTACTCAGCAGATTACATCGCAATGCGATAATACTATTGGCACCGTTGACTGTCCA
>CAIYZD010000028.1 GCA_903930585.1 uncultured Geobacteraceae bacterium
CACAACCATCACTATCACCATCGCCGATAAACGCAATACTATCTATTGCAGCCTGTTCCAAAAGCAATAGTCTGGTATCAGAATTATTGCTAATCGAGTTTATTAAATACGGTATTAATACATCAAGAGCAGTTTCTCCGCCTACTAAACAACACCTTATTGTCCCAACTGGGGTCATGTCTTGAATACATTCACCCCCGTATTTTGAATAAATACTGTCTGCTGTTTCACCAGATTGGAATAAATCATATATCAATAGTGCCCGATACAGATTAGTGAAATCATTCCATACACATTTATTCTTTGACTTAAGCCACTCACCATTGTTTAACATAAGGCCCCTATATGGGCTCTCAATTGTTGCAGTGTGGAGAACAGGCCCACGATTCAGTGCAACTGGTTCTCTTTTTAAGTTCAAGTCATTACGATATTTACTGAAACGTTTTCTTTGCTGCAAGCTCATTCGCTGCCTAATAGGTAGTGGAAAATGTGGCTCAATGAATGGTTTATTTTTCCTGGCGTTACTGGGCGGTTCAATCGGAATGAACTCGTTTCTAAAGTGGTAATCTTCATGGTTTACAGCCAGTTGTCGCATAACATTTAAGATACTTGAATAGTCGAACGGGTCGATGTCAAGACCACTCCTGATAGCAAAAGCGTATTGGAAATAATAGAACAATTGTCTGTACTGTCCAAAGTCGGTTATTTTCATTATGCTGCCTGTATCGTTGCCAGCTGTATAACTTTTGCCCCTACTCCGTCAACCATCAGGTGCTCTATCTCGTTTGCAATTGCCTGTAGTACCGGCCTCAAATCATCAGGCGTTACTCTGGCGTAGTGCTTGCCTGTAATAGACGAGTCAACGTGACCGGTGAGGCGGTTAATATCTTCCCTGCGTAACCGTAACCTCTCACCAGTAGTTATGAATGTTCTTCGCAAACCGTGAACGGTCAGTGGTAGCCCTGTTATTTTTTTAAGCTCATCAGAACGTAGCATTAAATGACCGTGTGTGTTGCGGGTACCTTGTGCAGGGAAAACATACACACTCTCATCGTCCGCCGACTGTTTACGACGCTCAAGTATTACTTTAGATTGTCTCGATAATGGTACGATATATGTGCGTTTCGACCGCTCTGTTTCATGCTTAATCGCAACAATATCTTTATCAAGGTCTACATCTTCCCACTTCAGTGAATATGCTTCTGCTGGGCGTACACCATGCAACAAGGCAAAAGTGTAGCAATCACGGTGAGCTGGTGTTCTTGAAAGTAATGCTTTAGCAAATGACTTGAACTGTTTTATATCTAAGCAATCATCTCGGCCTTCCAGCTGCACCCACATTTCAGCGCGTGATAGAACTTTCAACGGGTTTCTGGTTAAATGTTGCGGATACAAAATCTCCGCATAATTGATTATGGCCTGCAAACATCGGAAACTGTTGTTTGCTGCACCCTTTCCATTAATTTCAAGTATGCTTTGAAACCGATCAATAACCACCTCCGGAGAAAGAGCCTTTTCCACCATGTTAAGAGGGAGGTCAAGCCAACTTTCAAACAGGCGCGGAATATATGACTTATAAATCAGGAGCGTTCCTTGTGACAACTTTTTGTCCACAATATAGCGGTCATACATATCCCTGAGTGTCTTTGGTTTTTCCTCCTTCACCCTACCCTCTCGAATACGTCGTATCACGTCAGGTGCCTTGCTACGGGCTTGTTCTGGTGTGAATTCACCGTATGCGCCGATCTTCTCTTTGACAGTTTTGAATTTGCCTGTTACATCATCTCTCACGTCTACCTGAACATAAAAAACCTTTGACGATTTTCCTACCCTGAGCACCAAGCCTTTCAATTCTTCATCAAAATAATCGACTTGTCCCTTGTCTACAGGCGGAATGTGTTTTTTGCTGTCGATGTTACGTTTAGTAAGTAACAGCTTTGGCATGATTGGCACCCCAGTTTTCCTACCTACAGACTCTATCTAAACAAGAAGGTAGGCTATAGGTAGTAATATAATTAAAAAACCCGCTAAATCTGTATTAAAGATTAGCGGGTAATAGGTAGGATGTCAACTGTTAAAGCCCTTAATTTGCTATATATATAATTATAATTAAAAACAAATAAAATAACCTGCAAACCATCAGGTCATGTTCCAGATCATCATTTCAAATATATCTTTCCAGCTTTTGCCGATTTCATTAACGACCGTCGGTTCAAAACCGCAATGCATCATACATTGGGCACACCGTGGGTCCTTGCCTACGCCGTATTTTTCCCAATCGGTTTTTGCCATCATCTCGGCAAAAGTCGGATAGTGGGCATCCGTGATCAGATAGCAGGGGGCCTTCCAGCCGCGGGTGTTGCGGGTCGGGTTACCCCACGGGGTACATTCTAGCTTTTTTTCACCCTTGAGAAACCGCAGGTACATCGGTGTGGAAAAGAAGCGATGTTTTTTACTCATCTCATAGACGTCGGCAAACTTCCTCTCTATATCTCTCCGTTCGAGAAACAGTTTTTCGCCAACCGCCTCATAGCCAAAACCGGGCGCAACCAGAACTCCATCAACGCCAAGTTCCTCCAGACGACTAAAGAGCATTTCAATTTCAACCAGATCGGTTTCCTTGAAAATAGTCGTATTGGTGCAAACACGAAATCCTTTCTCTTTTGCTTTTTTTATGGCCGACATTGCAATTTTGAAGGCGCCTTTACGCTCCAGAATCCGGTCATGGGTCTCTTCGAGTCCATCCATATGGACATTGAACGTAAAGTTGGGGTGTGGTGTCATGGAATCAAGCGCTTTTTCGAGCAGTATCCCGTTTGTACAGAAGTAGATATGCTTCCCCCTCTGCAGTACTGCGGTAACAAGTTCCTTAATCTGCGGATAGAGAAACGGTTCTCCGCCGGTAATGGTGACAACAGGTGCGGGACATTCATCCACAGATCGTAAACATTCTACCAGACTCATCATTTCCTGCATCGTATCGGCATATTCGCGGATCCTGCCACATCCTGAACAGGCCAGATTACAGAGATGAGTCGGTTCAAGCATCAGTACCAACGGATATTTTTCAGTTTTGTTGATCTTGTTGCTGATGATGTATTTCGTCAGATCATAATTAAGACGGAGTGGAAAGCGCATTGATAAATTCCTTATAAATAAGATAGATACAAACTTCTTGATGAAGGATGAGTGTTGATGGATGAGCGATGAGAGGATATCGCATTCCTCAACACTCATCACTCAACTCTCATCAGTATTATCGCTCCCAGATTTCCTTTTTATCCTTGCCGAGGTACGCACGTTTCACTTCGGCATTCTCCAGCAGCTCATCCGCCAGACCTTCCAGGATTACTTTGCCGGTTTCAAGAACATAGCCACGATCAGCAAGCTTGAGAGCAGCCTTGGCATTTTGCTCTACCAACAAGATGGTGGTGCCATTTTCCTGACGTAATCCTGCCAATACGCGAAAAATTTCCTGAACAACTAATGGAGCAAGCCCCATGGAAGGTTCGTCAAGAAGCAAAACTTTAGGATTAGCCATAAGCGCACGCCCGATGGCAAGCATCTGCTGCTCTCCACCCGACATGGTGCCGGCAAGTTGTTTGCGACGCTCCTCAAGACGAGGAAACAGGGTGAACACCTTTTCCATATCCGAATGAATGGAGGCTTTTCCTTCCCGGTTCCGATAACGGAGATACGCACCCAGCTCCAGATTATCCTCAACGGAGAGCGGTTTGAACACCTGCCGCCCTTCCGGCACCTGCGATATACCGCGCTGCACGACCCTGTCCGGAGCAAGAGCGGTGACTACTTCCTTGCAAAACAAGATTTCACCAGCCGCTGCCGGAGTAACTCCCGAAATAGTATTTAAAATTGTGGTTTTACCGGCGCCGTTGGCGCCGATCAGAGTCACGATTTCACCTTCAGCCAGGTGCAGGGAAATATTCTTGAGAGCGTGAACTTTTCCGTAATAGGTATTTATGTTTTTTAGACGCAACATCAGTCGTCATCCCCCAGATATGCCGCAATGACTTCGGGGCTTTCCTGAATTTCACGGGGAGTTCCCTCGGCAAGTTTTCTGCCAAGATTAAGAACAACTATCCGGTCGCAGATATCCATGACCAGCTCCATATCATGCTCCACAAGTACGACGGTAATGCCCAGATCCCGGATCCGCTTGATCAATTCGGCAAGTGCGAGTGTTTCCTGACTGTTAAGACCGGCTGCCGGTTCATCCATCAAAATGATGCGAGGTTCAACGGCCAGAGCACGGGCGATCTCCAGCAGCCGCCCTTTTCCGAACGGAAGGCTTCCGGCAGTATGGTCAGCCAGATCGGTAATACCGGTAAATTCAAGCCATTTCATGGCACCGGCGCGAATCCGCCGCTCTTCGGCAATACTCCAGGGCATTTTAAGCGCGCAGGCCAGAAGGCCGCTGGAACTTTTGGTATGCATCCCGACCATGACGTTTTCCAGTAACGTCATGCTACCGAACAGCTCAATATTCTGAAAGGTTCGAACCATGGAGAGGCGTGCCAGCCGATCCGGTGACAGACCGGTAACATCTTTTCCCTCCAGAGTGACCGTTCCGGCGGTTTGTCGGTAAATACCGGAGATGATGTTGAACAGTGTCGTTTTGCCGGCGCCGTTCGGACCGATGACTCCGGTAATGTCACCTCTGGTTATTGAAAAGGAAACCGAATCGAGCGCTGTGACTCCGCCAAATATCTGCGTAATGCCGGAGACCTCAAGCATGACCAGCCTCCCCTCTCCTTGTGACAATCTTTCTGTACAGTGCAGGAATTCCCCGCACCAGTCCCCCCGGCATAAACATCACCATAAGTACCAGCAGAGCACCGTAGATAATGATGTCGTAATCGTTGGCTCCTCGAAGAATTTCAGGCAGAAGTGTCAGAAGCGCTGCACCGAGGAACGAGCCGTAAATACTCCCGAGCCCTCCGATGACAACCATCGTCAGCAGCTCAATCGAAAAATTGAAGCCAAACGACGCGGGAGAAATAAACGTCATGGTATGCGCATAAAAGCTTCCGGCCAGAGAGGATATGATTGCTGAAAGAGCGAAAATCTGAACCTTCAGGAGGCGGGAATTGACGCCCAGAACCTGGGCTGCAACATCCGAATCATGCACCGCCCGCAAGGCGCGACCAATCCGGGAATTTGCCAGGTTGATCGAAAACAGCATGACCATCAGGGTAACGACCCAGATCAGATAGTAGTTTTTAACATCAGAATCAAAGACGATTCCACCCAGCCGGAGATTCGGAATACCCGACAATCCCGAAGGGCCACCGGTCAAATTAACCGTCTCGTTGAAAACGATATAAATGATGACACCGAGCCCAAGAGTTGCCATGGCCAGGTAATGTCCCTTAAGTTTCAGAATCGGGAAACCGATCAGATAGGCCAGGCAACCCACCACCAGAGCGACAATCGGCATGGCACCCCAGGGATTCAGGCTGAAGGTGGTGGTGAGTATTCCGGAAAGGTACGCGCCCAGTCCAAAAAAACCGGCATGGCCGAGTGATATCTGCCCCGCATAGCCGAGCAGCAGGTTGAGGGCAATTGCCAGCATGGTGTTGATACCGACAAACACCAGTACGTTCATCAGGTAGCCACCGGTGAACAGTTGCGGCGCAAGCATGATCAATAGTGAAAAACAGGCAAAAAGGAGAAGGTCACGTGTCATGAAATCAGACCCGCTCCGAATTGGCTTTGCCGAACAGACCCTGCGGTCGGATAAACAGGATCAGCAACAAGATAATGAAGGCGATGGCATCCTTGTAGCCGGAAGATATCAGGCCGGCGCCAAGCGACTCAAGTATGCCCAGAATCAAGCCACCAATTACCGTCGAAATGCCGCTGCTCATCCCGCCGATAATTGCAGCGCAAAAACCTTTCAACCCGAGCATGACGCCGACATCATAGGCGGTCATCGTCAACGGTGCGACGATGATACCGGCGATGGCGCCCATTGCGGAGCTGATAACAAACGAAAACAGCACCATTCGCCGCACGTCGATTCCTACCAGACCGGCCGCACGACGGTTGTAGGAACAGGCACGCATGGCCTTGCCGCTGATGGTATGGTAAAAATAGACTTTGTTAATGACGATGATAATCAGGGTAATTGCCAGTATCCAGAGGTGCTGCGGAAGTATGGTGGCTCCTCCGATGGCAATCGGGGTATCACCTGAAAACGGGGGGATTGAATGCGTGTCCTTACCCCACACCAGCATCGCCAGCCCGCGGATCAAAATGCTCCCGCCAATTGTTATGATTACCAGGTTGATCGGTGTCGGCTGTTTGAGTGGGCGGATCGCCAGGCGCTCGAACAAAAAACCGACCACCGTGGAAACCGCAATGGCACTGGGAATCGCCGCCCAGAGCGGCAGCTTGAGAAGCTCTAGGCTTGACAATGTCAGCAGACCGCCGAGCATGACGAATTCGCCCTGGGCAAAATTGATGATGCCGGTTGCATTGTAAATGATCGAAAAGCCGATGCCGATCAATGCGTAGATGGCGCCGGTTGATAACCCTGACAATATATATTGAAGAATCTGGTCGAACTGCATCGTACCTCATAAATGTAGGGGCGAACGGACGTCCGCCCCTACGAAAAAATCAATTATTCATACTTTATTTTACAATTACCCAGTCTTTGTTCCTGATCTCGACCAGCACGAACGCATCTTTGCCAAGACCGGCGTGATCCTGCGCCGAGTAGTTGAAGCTGCCTCCGATACCGGCAAAACCCTTGCTTTTTTCGAGCTGGTCACGAATCGCCGCAGCGCTGTCGGCTCCATGTTCAACCGCATTTCTGATCAGCATGACGGCATCCCAGGCGTGTCCGCCAAAATGGTCACCCTCAGCCTTGTAATGGTTTTGGTAATCCTTGACAAAATCCATCAACGAATTCTTCTGTTTATCGGAACCTGGCAGAAGATCGGCGACAACGACCTTACCGGATGGGAGTTTGATCCCTTCGGCAGCTTCACCGGCCAAATCGATGAATTTCTTCGATGACACGCCATGACTCATGAACACGGGCGTTTTAATACCGAGCTGACGGACGTTTTTGGCAATGATGGCAGGACCGGGATTAGTCCCCCAGCAGATGATCGCTTGAGCGCGAGAGCCGCGAATCTTGGTCAACTGGGCGGTCATATCGGTGTCTTTAGGCCCGTAGGTGTCATCGGAAACAATGGTAATGCCGTATTTTACCGCCTGGCTCTTCAATTGTTCCCGTCCTGAGGCGCCGAATCCGTCCGAGACAGTCAGGATCGACACGGAAGTCTGTTTTGTTTTCTGCAGATATTCGTAAATCTTCCCGACCGCCAATGAGTCATTTTGGGCTGTTTTAAATATCCATTTTTTCACCGGATCGGTAATTTTACTACCTGCTGAACAAGAAATCAGGGGAACCTGTTCCTTTTCCGCTACCGGAATAACCGCCATCGTCTCACCGGTTGTGCTTGGTCCAATAATCGCAACAACCTTATCGTCCTTTATCAATTTTGTGGCTAATTGAACAGCCTTTGTAGCATCTCCGGTGGTGTCGTAGACTACCAGTTCAAGCTTGTGTCCCTTAACTCCCCCCGCCTTGTTGATCTCGTCAATAACCATTTTGGCACTGTTGCGTTCCGGTTCTCCCAGAAAAGCGGCAGGACCGGTCACGGCAAACAGGGCACCTATCTTGATCGGGGAAGCGGCAAAAACGGTAGCGGAATACAGCAGGGTCATTGCCCCAATTACGAAGCTCATAATTTTACTATTCATAGAATAAGTCTCCTTGAAATATGGTGTATGCGGATCACTTCAGAAGTGCCCAGTCGCCCTTGACTATCTTAACCATTTCAAAAGCCGAAAGATCAAGACCATTATGATCTTTGGGAGACATGGTAAATGTTCCTGATACGCTCACCAGCTTGCTCGCCTGCTCAATCCCGGAACGAATCTGCTCAGGAGAAGAACCGGCTTTTTTGATGGCGCCCGTTGCGAGCAAAAAGGCATCATACGCGTAACCCCCAAAAGTTGACGCCTCTACACCGTACGATGCTTTATAGTCCTGATCATAGCTTTTGAGCAACTTGAACTGAACATCACCCTTGGGAAGAGCGTCGTATATGGCAAGTTTACCCGCGGGAAGCATCACACCTTCAGCTGAATCGGCACCGGCAAGTTCTATATATTTTTTAGAGGCGACGCCGTGGCTCATGTAGAGAGGCGTTTTAAGGCCGAGCTGTTTGACGTTTTTGGTAATAACCGCAGGTCCGGGATTAGTGCCCCAGCAGATAATCGCATCGGGCTTGATACCACGGATTTTGGTCAATTGGGCAGTCATGTCGGTATCTTTCGGACCGTACACCTCATCGGCCACAATGGTAAAGCCTTTTTGTTTTGCAAGAACCTTTATCTGCTCACGACCGGAAGCGCCAAATCCGTCTGTTACCGTCAGCAGTGCGATACTTTTCTGTTTTTTTCCGGTCATGTAGTTCAGGATTTTTTCGGCGGCAACATGATCATTAGCCGGTGTCTTAAAAACCCAGTGTTTGATCGGGTCGGTAATTTTAATACCGGCTGCGCAGGAAATAAGCGGAATCTTCTCTTTTTCCACGATCGGGATAACCGCCATACTTTCACCGGTCGTGCTCGGCCCGATAATGACACTGACCTTGTCGTCCTTGATTAATTTCGTTGCCAGTTGAACAGCCTTAGTGGCATCGCCGCCGGTATCGTAAATAATCGCTTCGAGTTTCTGGCCGTTGATGCCCCCTTTTTCGTTAGCTTCCTTTACCAGAAGTTCAAGCGTCTTTTTTTCCGGTTCGCCGAGGAACGAAGCCGGTCCGGTAACGGAAAACAGAGCTCCGATCTTGATTGTGCCCGCTGCAAACGACGCTGTAGCACCAACAAGAATCAAACAGATGCTGCCTAACAGTAATGACATTTTTTTCATTTCGACCTCCAATAGTTAGGTGTGCTACAAGTTGTACAATTGACTTCCCTCAAGCATGTTAAAATTATTGTTTTTCAAGACGGCAATCGCTTTATCAGCTTCATCGAAACGGAAGATGATGACTGCGTTGCCACCACAACGCTCAACAAAGGCATACATGTACTCGACATTTATCGCTTCCCGGTCAAGTGTCTGAAGGATGGCGGACAACCCGCCGGGACGGTCCGGCACCTCAACAGCAACAACTTCCGTCATATTGACGGTAAAGCCATGTTCTTTAAGTACCGAGGTTGCTTTGACGCCGTCGTTGACAATCAGGCGGAGGATGCCGAAATCTGATGTGTCGGCAAGGGAAAGTGCCCGAATATTGATGTCAACATCGCCGAGAATTCGGGTAATTTCAGCCAGGCGGCCAGACTTGTTTTCAATAAATATGGATATCTGTTCAACGGTCATAATGCACCTCCCTTACAGTTTCCGGTTATCAATCACCCTTTGTGCCTTGCCTTCGCTGCGCTGAATGGTTTTCGGCTCGACCAGTTTCGCCCTGCAGGTAACCCCGAGCATATCCTTGATCTCTTTTTCTACCCGGCGCGATAATGCCTGAAGGACCTTGATCTCATCGGAGAACAACTGGCCGCTGACCTCAACCTGAACGGTCAGCGTATCCAGAGTCCCCTCGCGATCAACAATCAGCATGTAGTGCGGTTCAATCCCCTCGATGCCGACCAGAACGGCTTCGATCTGGGATGGGAAGACGTTTACGCCACGGATTATCAGCATATCGTCGGAACGTCCGCTCATACGGGTAATGCGGGCATGCGTACGACCACAGACACACGGCTCGTAGGTCAAGCTCGTAATGTCGCGGGTACGGTAACGAATCAGCGGAATCCCCTGCTTGGTGATGGTGGTGATGACAAGCTCACCACGCTCACCTTCGGGCATGCGCTCTCCGGTTTCCGGATTAATAATCTCCGGGATGAAGTGATCTTCCCATATGTGCAGGCCACGCTTGGCCTCGATGCATTCAATGGCCACGCCCGGTCCCATAATCTCGGACAGTCCATAGATATCTATTGCCGACAGATTGAGTTTTGCCTCTATTTCGGTACGCATCTCTTCCGACCATGGTTCGGCGCCGAAAATACCGACACGCAACTTTAACTTTTTGAAATCAATCCCCTCTGCCAGCGCTTCTTCAGCCATGAACAGCGAATACGAAGGGGTACAGGTCAGAACCGTTGAACCAAAATCCCGCATGATCATGATCTGGCGTTTGGTATTGCCGCCGGATATCGGAATAACGGAAGCGCCAAGTCGTTCGGCGCCGTAATGAGCCCCCAATCCGCCGGTAAACAGACCATAGCCGTACGCATTATGAATAATGTCCCCTTTGTGCGCTCCTGCCGCAACAAACGAGCGCGCCATAAGCTCGCTCCAGGTTGCTATGTCTTTCTGGGTATATCCGACAACTGTCGGTTTGCCCGTTGTACCGCTCGAAGCATGAATTCGTACAATCTCCTCCATAGGAGCGGCAAACAGTCCATAGGGATATGAATCTCGCATATTCTGCTTGGAGGTGAACGGAAGCTTTTGCAGATCCTCCAGGCCGGTAATAACAGAGGGTGTAATGCCCGCAGCGTCAAATGAAGTTTTATAAAACGGAACGTTGGCATATACTCTATCAAGCGTTGCTTGCAACCGCTTAAACTGCAGGGCTTCAAGAGCGGGGCGCGGTAAAGTTTCAAATTCTTCGTTGAAAAACATACGACGTAACCTCAATTAAGTATTATACGAGATCTGTGGAATAACTTTCCTCAGAATAGCCATTTACAACAACATCAAGGTGACCGTCATCCGGACAGAACAGAAGCCCGTGTATCGGGACATCTTTTGGTATCAGCGGGTTATGCCGAATAATCTTCACAACACGTTCAACGTTTTCTACAGGGTGAGCAAAAACACCAAGCCACTGCTTCAGATCCGGGATATGAATATCAATGACATCGGGAGATATGCCTCGCCGCACCATATCCCGCTTGACAGATTCGGAATCGATCTCCGCCATGCCGCAGTCGCGGTGTCCGATAACAAAGACTTCTTCCACTCCCAGCATAAAAATACCGGCGACCAGACTCCTGATAACCGCACCCGCCATCGGGTCAACAATCGTATTGCCGGCGTTTTTGATAACCTTGGCTTCACCCCGCCTGATACCCATGGCCGGTTCAAGAAAATCAACCAGCCTGGTGTCCATGCAGGTAAAAATAGCCAACTGCTTTTGAGGGGACTTGGGAAGCGGTAAAAAAGCATTCGGCTTCACAAAGTTTTTGTT
The DNA here is from genome assembly GCA_903930585.1 of uncultured Geobacteraceae bacterium. Lineage (GTDB taxonomy): Bacteria > Desulfobacterota > Desulfuromonadia > Geobacterales > Pseudopelobacteraceae > JACRCG01. The sequence continues at coordinate 11,313 of CAIYZD010000028.1, forward strand.
GGCGGTGATGATCGCTTCAAGTTGTGTCACTAGAACTCCTGTCCCATAAGGAATGCTCGCTTATTGACATCTACCGCCTTACCCGGCACCATTTTTTCCAGCGCCTCCATCCACATCTCCTGAGGAATGCTGAGCCGTTTGGAAACGACTCCAAGCAGAACCGTGTTGGCGGCTCTGACGTTGCCCGCATCAGTAGCTATTTTTTGTCCATCAACCAGCAGGAAGTCGGAAAATCGAGCCCTGATGCGTTCCGCAAGTCCGTCCGGATAAGGCTCCTGACCTATCAGTACCGACGGCGGCGATATGTGCAGATCGTTCGCTACAACAGTGCCGCCATGCTTTAGAAACGGAAGTGAGCGTACGGTCTCCATCAGCTCGAAGCCGAACAGGATGTCACCCTCTCCTTCCGGCACAATCGGAGAAAAAACTTTCGTACCGAAGCGGACATGTGAAACAACACTGCCGCCACGCTGGGACATGCCGTGAATTTCACTTTTCTTGACATCAAAACCGGCCATCATGGCGGCTTCGGAAAGTATTTCCGAAGCCAGCAAAATACCTTGGCCGCCGACACCAACCAGTAGTATGTTTGTTATCCGATGGTTCATTTCACACTCCCGATTGCAGTAAACGTGCACAATTGACGGCAGACATCGCACCCGGTACAGAGTAACGGATCGATGCGCGCTTTTCCCTTCTTGCTGCCATCCCCGGCCGGCACCCATTCGATGGCCGGACAGCCGATCTTCAGACAGGCCCGACATCCGCTGCATGTCCCGGAATCAACCGCATATACCGGACCTTTTTGAAATATATCGGCCCGGTTGATCAGCACGCATGGCTTATTCGTAATAATCACGGAAGGCTCGAAACGCTCCATCTCTTCAGCAATAACCCGCCGCGTCTCTTCCAGGTCAAGCGGATTGATAACGCGAATATTCTTTACTCCCAGCGCCTTGCAGAGCAGTGGAAGATTTATGGCATGAGTCGGATCATCCATCAGGGTAAAGCCGGACGCCGGATTATCCTGTCTGCCGGTCATTGCGGTAATACTATTGTCGAGAATGATCACCGTAGCCGGTGAGTTATTGTAGACCATATCCATCAATCCGTTCAATCCGGTATGCAGGAATGTGGAGTCACCAATTACAGCCACTACTTTTTTCTTCTCCTGGTCGGAAACAACTTTGGTTACTCCGGTTGCCATGCCGATGGAAGCACCCATGCAGACACAGGTGTCCATAGCGGAGAGTGGCGGCATAAAACCGAGCGTGTAACAGCCGATGTCACCGGTGATGTAGGCATTAAGTTGTTTGAGCGTATAAAACACGCCACGATGCGGACATCCGGGACACATATTGGGGGGGCGACCGGGCAGCGTCTCGGCCGGCGCCGCTTCCGCCTGTGGCAGCTTGAAGGCACTGCGAAGTCGGCCGGGTGTCAGCTCGCCACAGAGGGAGATGATTTCCTTGCCGATAGCTGAGATCCCCATCGCTTTTACCCGATCTTCGATAAAAGGGTCAAGTTCTTCAATGACATAGAGCGTGTCTACCTGAGCGGCAAATTCACGGATCAGATCGAACGGCAACGGATGTACCAATCCAAGTTTGAGTGTTGAAGCGTTCGGCAAAACTTCACGCACATATTGATAGCAGATGCCGGCGGTTATGACGCCGATAGTCGTATCGCGAAGTTCGATCCGGTTGAACGGCAGAGTGGCAGCAGCTTTGGAAAGATCGATCAGGCTCTGTTCAACTACCGGATGACGAACACGGGCATTACCGGGAAGCATGACCAGTTTGGCCGGATTTTTTTCAAGTCTCGGCTGCGGCAGTCCGGTAACCCGTTCGCCCAGCTCAACAACCGATTTGCCATGGGAAATACGGGTGCTGCTTCTAAGCATAACCGGAGTGTCGTACTGTTCCGACAATTCAAAAGCCAAGCGGGTAAACTCTTTGCATTCCTGCGAATCGGACGGTTCCAGCATCGGCACCTTGGCAAATTTTGCATAGTTACGGCTGTCCTGCTCATTCTGAGAAGAATGCATTTCCGGATCGTCGGCCACAACAAGCAGAAGGCCACCACGTACTCCGGTGTACGAGAGGGTGAAAAGTGGGTCGGCCGCCACATTAACGCCGACATGCTTCATCGTGCAGAGTGCTCGTCCGCCGCCAAAGGAGGCGCCGATTGCAACTTCCAGGGCAACTTTCTCATTGGGAGCCCAGGAAGAATTGATTTCGGTATACTGCAAGGCGTTTTCAAGGATTTCAGTCGAGGGAGTGCCGGGATACGCGCATGCCACGAGACAGCCCGCTTCATATGCGCCGCGGGCGATAGCTTCGTTGCCGGAGAGAATAGTTCTTTTCATCAATATGTTCCTTACATCCGACCATCTCAGTAGAAATATAGCGAGGAACTATACTAAATTTGCCATGATAATGCAATTTGTTTGCATTATTTGCGGCGAAATCATGATTGGTCGTCACTCCACCCAATCACACCATCGCTATACCATGGATTCCCGTTCACACTCTGCAATCAGCCGGGCAATTTCGTCTTCTGCAATGTCCGGCAGCACGAACACCCCTCTGGAATCCTTTTCAACCCGGCTAATGCCTGGGTAGCGTTTTTCAAGTACCTTGATTTCCATGGCCTGATTTTTTACCGTCGCCAGCAATCGCCGGTTTTCAGCTTCAAGATCATATTTTTCAACCGCCGACAGCAGGGCAAAACGGAGCTGAACATTATCCCACGGCTTGCTGAAAAATCGATAAATTTCACCTTCGTTAACCGCCCGCATGGCCGATTCAAGCGTTGCATGACCTGTCAACAAAATCCTGACTGTATGCGGTGAGCGCCGTTTGACTTCCGCCAACAGTTCCGCCCCCTGCATGCCGATCATACGTTCATCAGAAACGACAACCTTAACGGTCCTGTCTCCCAGAACTTCAAGCGCCTCACGCCCACCTGACGCCGTCAGTATTTCGTACTGTTCATCCATAAGAGCACGGGTCAAGGCTGATAGTACGTTGGCCTCATCATCCACGAGCAGGATTGTGTCTTTCATAAATAATCCTCTTTTAGTTTTTTGCACGCAATTGACTACCTCTCCAACAAAACAAAAATACCATGGTCGGGCGGATCATTCCGATAATAACGATTGATTGATGCTATGTGCGATTCGTCCAGCTCTTCCCCCTGTCCCAATAGCAGAAGTCCGGTTCCGCTGATTATGTTACGGGCAAGTCGCATTCCGACATGAAGGGCTCCCGGTCGCAGTTCCCGTTCTACAAGATTTTGTCTATCGTCAAACGCCGGATAGGTTTCAGCCGCCGTGGAGCAGAATATCTTTATCAGCTCCGGATCAAGAGAACGGCCGGCTTCAAGTTCGATCCGTGCTACCGCCGCCGCAAGTGCACGCGGGGAATGATCGTGTCGCATCGTCCGGTCAATGAGATCGGCACAGGACAATATACGTGCCCCCAGCGGAATGCCGTTACCGGCAAGTTGATCCGGGAATCCGTCCCCATCCCACCGTTCGTGGTGATGACGGATAAGCAGTCCGGCCGGACAGAGTTGTTCAACCGCGTCAAGGGCCGTCTGCCCTCTCACCGGATGGGACTTGTATATCTGCCTTTCATCAGGAGTCATGATTTCCGGGTCTTTCATCACAATATCGTCAGGTATCCCCAGTTCACCTATATCGTGAAGCAGTCCGGCAATCCGTATGGTTTCGATTTCCGTCGTCGACAGTTTCAAAGTCCGTGCAGCGTTACATGCCAACTGACTCACATTTTTGCCATGACTTATGCAGCGATGGTCCCGAAGATTCAGAAGTTCTGAAAATGCGGTAATTATCCCGTTAAAGGCATTTTTTACCACTCTGTTAACTTCATGAAGCTCTTCGTTTTTCTTCCGTATCTCGGTTGTCTGGGCAAGTACCCGCTGCTTCAGGCTGCTGTTCCACTCTTCCAGCTCCTGCTTCTGCTTCAGTACCAGGGCGTTCAAACGGTGATTTTCAATAATAATCCGGTAATGTTCCAATCCTTCGCGGAACACACGCACCAGTTCTTCATCGTTCCATGGTTTTGCCAGATAGCGCCATGCACCACCCTTGTTGATCGCATCAACCGCAGCGCCAACATCGGCATAGCCGGTCAAAATGATACGTGAAGCATCCGGATTCATGGAACGCGCCTTTTCGAGAAACTGGGCGCCGGTCATACCGGGCATGCGCTGGTCGGACACAATCAGGCCGAGATTGACAAGTCCGGGAAGAAGTTTCAATCCTTCCTCTCCGGAGGTCGCGGTGGTAATGTCGATATCTTCTTCATCCATCAAAAGCCGTTGGATCGACCGCAAAATATTCTCTTCGTCATCGACGAGCAAAATTGACACCAAAAGGTTTTCGTTCAGTGGTGTGTCACTCATGGTATTCTCCCAGCCCGTTTATATGCAGTAGAGAGCATGGAATCAGCTTTCTCTCAAAAAAGAAACAACAATTGCATCCTGATCATCTCCGGAAATTCGTGTAATATATGTGTGGTATCTACCGGCTGGAAATGTGGTTATACATTCACCACAGGAGTTTCCCGCGAGCTGTGTTATTGTTTGCACGAGCTGCAAAGGAAGCGCTGATGAGAGATCATTCCCAATGAGCTTTTCCTGGTCAATGCCAAGTATCTCGGCGCCAAGCACGTTGCATTGCACAATCATACCGTAGCTGTCGGCACCGATAAAACCTATGGGGAGAACATCCAGTACCGTTTGGAAACTATGTAGGGCACGATTCTGCCACATGGCTACCTTGAACCGCTCATCGACTGTCTTGTTCAAATTATCATTAATTTTTTTCAACTCACTATTAGCATCTGAAAGTTGCCCCAGCAACCGGCGATTGTTGGCCCGTAACTCATAACGATCAAGAACTTCACGAATTGTTCGCAACAAATCGTTATCATTCCAAGGTTTTGCAATGAATTTGTAAATCTGCCCTTCATTTATCGCAGCCACTATGGCCGCAGCATCTGCATATCCCGAGAGTATGATGCGCTCGGTCTCCGGCCAGCGCCGACAAACTTCACTCAGAAATTCAACCCCGTTCATCAACGGCATACGGTAATCGGATATTATCAACTGGAATGGGCCGGACTGTTCCAGAATAGTCAACCCCTCCTGTCCCGAAGCGGCTGAAAATATCTCATAATTCTCTTCCAGAAAAAGTCGCTCCAGTGCTCGAAGCACATTCCGCTCATCATCAACAAATAGTATGCGTATTAAATCCATAAATATCCTTATTTCCCGTCGGCACTCTCACGTGAATAGTTCAGCGGCAGATAAATAATGAAGGTCGATCCGACACCAACCTCGCTTTCTACATCGATTACACCGCCATGTTTTTTTATAATATCGTAGCTTATGGAAAGGCCGAGACCGGTACCCTTGCCAACCTCTTTGGTGGTAAAGAACGGCTCGAATATACGGGTGAGGTTTTCTGGGGGTATACCCCTTCCCGTGTCGCTGAGTTTGACGACAATCTGATCGTTCTCACAGTATGTTTTGACGGTAATGGTGCCATGACCAATAATAGCATGGGCGGCATTGACGAGAATATTCATTAAAACCTGGTTTATCTGTTGCGGAAAGCAGAGCAACATCGGCAGATCCGGATCATATTCCCGCACGACGTCGGCCACGTATTTAATTTCGTTACGGAGCATATTGAGAGTGGTATCCAGAGAATCATTGATATTGACCACCTTGCATTCGGCCTCATCCACATGAGAAAAACTCTTGAGATCCTGCACGATACGCCGAACCCGTTCGGCGCCGTCACGTGACTCTTCAAGCAGACTGCGGATATCTCCCAGTATGAAATCAATCTTCATTTTTTTGCGCAGAGCATTCAACGAGGCATTATTCTCCGTATTTTCCGAGTTCTGTACCATTTCGATCAGAGCAGCCTCAAAGAAATTGATTTTTTCCATATATTTACCCATGGTGGTGAGGTTGCTGGAGATAAAACCCATCGGATTGTTTATCTCATGGGCGACACCGGCAGCCAGTTGCCCGATGGAAGCCATTTTTTCCTGTTGAAAGATCTGCGCCTGGGTTTCCTGTAACTCTGCGTAAGCCTTTTGAAGTTTTTCATTCATCTTAAGGAGTTCCGTCGTTTCATGGATGGTAACAACAACTCCCCTGATCTCAAATGATCCGATCGACTTTAGCTCGTTTGACAAAAATTGAAAATGCCGTTGGTCATCATCAAAGGCCAACTGTCCACTTTTCCCGTCATAGCTGGTTATTTCAAATCCGACACTGGTAAACAGGTCCATACACTCTACAGAGACAATCTCGTTATACGGCAGTCCGGTAAAGGTTGTAACGGCTCGGTTACAACGGTTAGTCATGACCACCCGCATAGCGGGGGGCTTGAGGAAAGCCCCTAAAAGGGGCTAGGTATTTTTGGTAAAGTCCAGCTCCTCTTGTTTTTCAAGGTGTTCTTGATCTCTTACATATGC
>CAIYZD010000029.1 GCA_903930585.1 uncultured Geobacteraceae bacterium
ATCTTAAACTATTGTCCGGAATCTGGGGTCCACTATAAAATTCGCTTAGTAAGAAATATTTTACATTGAAAAAATCACCAGAAAATCATGGTAATGGAGAGCCCTGCCTTAGATGTGCTCCTAAAGAATTTGGGCTACTTCGACTTTGGTATAACGTGTCGATTAAGTGCAATAATATTAGAGGAGATATTTGGATTTGCTCTCATTGCAGTAAAGTGAACAAGACAAAAGCTGGTAAAGCACTATGGATTGAACTTGAAAAGAGTAGGATTGATGTAGCAATAACGAGTTAGGTAACAACTGAAGCGGAGATCATGATGGAGATCTTCAAGCATGGTTCGCATGTGGAAGTGTTGTCAGCCGGAGTGGTTGCGGGAGAGAGTGGTAAATGAAATGAAGGTAGCTGTGAATAAATATTATGTGTAGGTCGCTGGATGGGGGAGGTAATCAATGATACTATCACTTAAACCAACAACGTTTTACTCAACAGGTGGTCGTCTCCTGCTTAGAATGAGCAGGTTTGATTATTTCGGTTGTTAACCAACTACCCCGCCGCAAGCGGACGGGGTATGACGGCAGTTTAGACAGTTGCAAGATTATTAAGTGAACCTGTCGGCTCGTCGAAGTCCAACAGGCCCTATACCCGGGCAAGATATCGCCTGGAAATTCCATATATCACAAAGAACGCGCTGATTGAGCGGTTGTTGACCGCTTCGAAGATCTGCATGTAGCAAAGTATCTTTCACGTATAGGTCACTAAATGGGGGAGGCAGGATGGTATCCTGGCGATATATGTAAAACCAGGAGGAAGACAACATGATGCCGGACCTGATTGAAGACATTATCGCCTTTGTTTATGCAACACAACCAGACAAAAGTAATACCTGCCCGGTCTGTGGCGGGGCTCTTGAAGAAAATGATGATGGTGAGCTGAGTTGTCCTGAGTGTGGTAACGGATCATCCGTACATCTTTTGAATTCACAAAACGTATGAGGAGAAGTCATATAATTGATATTAATGCTGAATACAATGCTTGCAATAGTGTCAACCTGCATGTAAAGTGTAAACCATGATGTAAACCAATTTTTATTGGGGGCAATTATGGGAAAGAAAATGAAGAACGCTCCGGTCTATTTTACCGTTGCTCAGATTCGATTCAATCCGATTCTGGATATGGAGGCATACCTTACTACCATTCAGGAGAGGATGAGAAAATCTCACTTTCCTGATTTTAAACGGGAAAAAATACAGCAGCTTATCCTTCCATTTGCGCCACCTACTGATGGCGGACAACCTCCAAACCCTTCGTTTGTTCCAAGGGCGCGTTGCGTTTTCGGCAACATTGATCGAACATCTGAATTTATACTTGAACACAACGCCATGGCCCTTCAGACAACAGCTTATGATACGTCTGAAAAATTCTTTAAAACTATGCTGGATGGTTTAGCTATAGTCCACGAAGCGATCCTGCTTGATTTTACAGAGAGAGTCGGGCTGCGTTATTTTGATGCCGTGTTACCCAAAAATGACGAATTGCTTCCACAGTACCTCACCAGCGAAGTGCTTGGACTTTACAATAAGCTGGAAGGGAATCTGGCTCACTCCTATAGCGAGACTGTCACCATGAATACAGTTGGGCAAATGGTCTCCAGGGTTATTATTCAAAATGGCAAAGTTGGATTGCCACCTGAAGTCATGATGTTGGCCCCGAGTATAAACCCCAAATTCACTGAACCGGAAGGCATTCATGCCATAATTGATACCGACGCGTTTTGTGAGACGAGAGATCCATTTAGCTTGGATCGATTAAACACCAGACTCATTGAACTACATAATGAAATTGAAAAATCGTTTAAGGCGATAGTTACACCATTCGCTATTAAAGCGTGGGAATAATAGGGGGGTAATCATGGATACTGGTTATTCAAATAGAGGCGGCTGGTTTGGTGATCAGAAAAATTCGACCGGATCATCATCTTTATCAACAGCTACAAGGGGTGTCTTAGCTGCCAGCCTGATAAGCTTGTCAGTAGTAACAGGTACCGGTGTAGCAGCGAATGACCTTGAACAATTGAGAAAACTTCAAACAAATGGCGCGATAGTTTCAAACCCCATCAAAATTTGTACAGTTGAATCAACGCATGCAAGATCTTCTGTTGAGAATCTGGAAAGGATTCGCTCCGTATTTGCTCCTGCTGTTTCTGATTTGGCAAAAACGTTTAACGTATCCCGACAAACAATTTACAACTGGCTTAATGGTGAACAACCCACAATTGAACATGTAACTAAACTGAAAGACCTTGCACTTGCAGCCGATATGTTTGCTGATGCTGGGATTAATGTCAGTGGGATTTTGCTGAAACGCAAAATAACTGGTGGTAAAAATATGTTTGAAGTCGTGCAATATGGTGGATCAGCGACTGATGCCGCACAACTTCTCATGCAAATAATCAAGCGCGAGTCTGAACAAAAAGAACGTCTCGCAGCAAGATATACAGGTCGTACAGTTTCCCAATCCTCTGCTGATTCTGACCTTATGGCAGCAAATGATGTGGTGTAGTTGTCATAATGCCGGAATGGTCAAGAAATACGCCATGGCGACAAGGACAGTTACTTCCAGCAGAGGCTGTAGCGTCAATTGGTTTGTCGCACCCAGAATCCCCAGCCGAGACCTTGGTGATTGTCGCCACACACGATTGTGATCTTTCCCAACTTCCTGATAGAGAGCCACTGATTGAAGTTGTTGTTGGTCGAAAAGTTCAAAAGCTTGAGGGTAACTTCACTCATGCAAAAAGCTCAAGAACTCTTCACATGGAATTAGAAAGCAATGGACCGTTGCTTGCTGAATTCTCTTCTATAGATAAGCGATCAATTCCTAAAAATGTACTTGTAAATTATGAACCCGAGTCCAACACCAGAATCTCACCTACCGTAAAGGCAACATTTCAAATGTGGTTGGCCTCCAGATATCGCCGCTCTGCATTTCCCGATGAATTTGAAAATCGCCTGAAAGAAGCAAAGCTTCATGAAAAGATTTCCAAGACTGTAAAGCCACATGGGAATATGATCACGGCTGTGTTTTTTGACTTGGACGAAGGACGGGAAGTAGCTCGTACGGAGCCAGATGATGTATATTCCCTGGATATTATCCTCCTGTTCGCCACAGAACCTGATTTTGATGCAGCTGCAAAAGCTGCCGACTCAGCTAAAGATGCAATCAATCAAGCATTCAAGGCGAAGTTACAAGACCCACTATCTGGCAATTGGAAATATATTGAACTCCGTTACATAGATATAATCTCAGAGGAAGCATTGAGTTATCGACAGGCAAAAGTTTGGAAAAAATGGTCGTTAGATTACATCAGTCTCGGAGCAGATCCGCAACAGCCTGTACTGGCTGAATAACCATTATCACATCAGGAAACCAAATGGAATTCCACATAGCAGATACGTTCACTGATCGCCTCGCCATATTGATGCTACATCGTAACTACTCAGGTGTTTCAAAAATACACCGATCCCGGACGGACACAAACCTGACGGACTACATGAATCAAACAAGCTAATAAAACAACACTAAACGTTCATCATGCCATCAAAGTATACCTGTAAATGGGCCAGCATCGGCCACCACAACCACGCTGGCAGCTGGTTGGTCAATCATGACCACGCAAGCCCCATTCAACATCTTCCCGGATACATTGTTCAGTCATGGCTTCTTAATGTGATTCGAGGTACCGTAGAAGAGACTCCGATACCAGTGCATCAAGGTAACTTACCCAGCCACGATCAACCATGTTTTGCGCCTGCTGCCAAATCTGCTGGGGTACTTCTGCATGTAGTGTTGCCATTTTGTGTAACCTCCGTACAAAAAAACCGCGTGATGCTCATTGAATCCAACTGTTATCAGTCAAACTCCGAAACACGCTCGCAAAAACTTTCTCATTTTCTGTTTAATAGTATCAGATATTTCAGCGGTTTGACAGAGCAAATGCCAGGTGGCATTACCCGACACCGGATCCAGCAACTCCCGCCGCGTCATCCCCCGCCAAAAAGAAGGAGCGAGCAAAAGTCTGAGAACAGGGCAATCTTTTTACAGGGATAAATGGGATGAAGGGGATAAACCTTTAATCAACCTAATAAAAGCTTTTCCGCAGTGTGCGCAGAGGAACGTGGAGGAAAATAAAATGGTTATGAATCAAATACGTTTCACCATTCCGGTGATAGCATTTTTTACCATAATGTTTTTTTGGATCCAGGTAGTTACAATTAAAACAAGAAAGGGCATCCGAAGTGGATGCCCTTTCTGTTGCTGTTACTTCGAAAAAACGAAATTACTTGGCAACGGTTTCAGCAAGTTTTACTGCGATATCTTTGTAGGGGTTGGCGAAGAGGATGATCAGGCAGACAACCAGTGCGTAGATTGCCAGAGACTCGATCATGGCCAGACCGATCATCATCGTGGTCAGAATCTTGCCGGAAGCGCCGGGGTTACGGGAAACGCCTTCTACGGCGCTTTTAACTGCGAGACCCTGGCCAATGCCGGTGCCTACGGTGCCAAGTGCCATACCAATACCTGCTGCCAGAACGCAC
>CAIYZD010000030.1 GCA_903930585.1 uncultured Geobacteraceae bacterium
ACTAACATATCTGCATACTCGGGTATTCCACTCTTTTTTTCTCCACAAGCACTTTCCAACAAACAATATCCTGATATAATTCTTCAAGCTGAGTTTATGTACTTTGTGGGAGTATTTTATGTTGATTGGTTACGCCAGGGTGTCAACCGATGACCAACATCTGAATCTGCAATATGACGCTTTGCAGAAAGCTGGTTGCGAAAAAATATATTCCGACCAGCAAAGTGGAACTGCTACAGACCGCCCAGGTTTAGCAACAGCACTTGATGTACTGCGTCCCGGAGATGTCTTGGTAATCTGGCGACTCGACCGCTTGGGGAGATCATTGAAACACCTTATACAACTTGCGGAACAACTGGACAAAAAGGAAGTTGGATTGAAAAGCCTGCAAGAAAATATTGACACTACCACCTCCAGTGGACGGTTAGTCTTTCATTTATTCGGAGCTCTTGCTGAATTCGAACGGACACTGATCCGGGAACGCACCAAAGCTGGTGTCGATGCTGCCCGTGCCCGTGGTCGTCAGGGAGGGAGGCCAAAGTTACTGGAGTCCAACAAAAGAGAACTGACCATTCGCTTGCACCAAGAACGTAAACACAGTATTGCTGAGATTTGCAAGATGATGGGTATTTCCAAAAGCACGCTCTACAACTATTTGGCGGGATCCTACACCGATGCCATCAGCAAAACGTAAAAGCATACCGGCAGAATCGCTATTGCAGCTAAAACGGCGTCTTGACACGTTGCCGTCCCGGCACGATGAGCGTAAAGAACAAGTCGTAAGCATAGCTGAACTTTACGGCGTATCGTCGTCAACTATCTACCGAGCACTAAGGGAATTGCAGAAGCCAAAATCAGCTTCTCGGGCCGATTATGGCCGTCCGCGCAAGATGTCCACCAACCAGATGGAAAGATACTGCGAACTGGTTGCCGCTTTAAAACTCCGTACCACCAATAAGCAAGGGCACCACCTTTCGACAGCCAAGGCAATAGAGCTTCTTGAAAAATTTGGCGTTGAAACGACCCTCGGGCATATACAGGCGCCTGCCGGACTGCTTACCAAAGTAACTGTCAATCGTTTTTTGATCCGATGGGGATATGACCAGACCCGCCTCACGCGTCAACCGCCCGCCGTTCGGTTCCAGGCAGCAAACAGTAATGACTGTTGGCAATTTGACCTGTCTCCTTCAGACTTAAAACATATAGCTAACCCCTCATGGGTAGTACCAGGCCGAGGACAACCACTGTTGATGCTTTTCAGTGTGGTCGACGATCGGAGTGGTGTCTGTTACCAGGAGTACCGTTGCGTATACGGAGAAGATGTTGAAGCCGCCTTGCGTTTTCTATTTAATGCTATGTCTGCCAAACATATTGATGGATTTCCTTTCTGCGGTAGACCCAAAATGATTTATCTCGATAACGGCCCCATAGCCAAAAGTCGGGTATTTCAGAACGTCATGGACCGTCTCGACATTGATTGGCAAACTCATCTTCCTGCCGGGAAAGATGGTAGAAGAGTAACCGCCCGTTCTAAAGGCAAAGTCGAACGCCCCTTCAGGACTGTGAAAGAGGCCCACGAAGTTCTTTACCATTTTCACAAGCCTGATAATGAGACAGAGGCCAATCAATGGCTTCTGAACTACCTGCTAAATTACAACCAACAGCAACATCGCAGTGAAGACCATAGCAGGATTGAAGACTGGTGCGACAATATACCCGCAGAGGGTCTCCGGGAGATGTGCAACTGGGATCGGTTTAGCTGTTTGGCTCGCGAACCGGAACGCCGCAAGGTTGGAATCGATGCCAGGATAAGCATTGATGGTACAGCCTATGAGGTGGAACCGGGTCTCGCCGGAGAAACAGTTATCCTTCTTTGGGGCTTGTTTGACAGCGACCTCTACGTTGAATATCAGAACGAACGGTTTGGTCCATTCCACCCTATTTCAGGCCCCATTCCGCTACATCGCTACCGGAAGTTCAAGAAGAGCAAGGCTGATGAACGTGCCGACCGTATTGAACAACTGGCTGCACAGCTCAACCTCCCTATTGCCGCATTGACCGACAGACCAGGAATCATGCTGATTGCCGCCGATAGCTCTCGGAACATTCCTATGCAACCTTTTGAACTGAAACCGGCACCGGATGTCTGCTATCCAACAACCATTGCCGCCAAATTAGCCATTGCAGACGAGCTGGCAAAGCCGTTGGCAAAATTGCCTGAGCAGGATCTGCAGTTCATCAATAACTTGCTTACGGAATCATTGGAACGTTCAATCGTCTTGGCACAAGTCAGAGAATATTTCCGGAACAGCAGAAAAGGGGGGAGTAAATATGCGGGCTGACGTGATGGAGCATTATGGGATACTCAAGCCGTTTACCCAGTCCGAATACTACGAAACAGAGCATTACCGGCAACTCTTCAAGGACATCAAGTCTTCAATATTTGAAGGGCGTCTGATAGCGGTATGCGGGGTGGTTGGCAGCGGAAAGACTGTCACCATGAGGCGGATGCAGCAGGCGCTTCGTGACGAGAATCGATTTGTGGTATCAAAATCAGTCGCCATCGAAAAACGGCGCACAAACCTCAGCACCTTGATCAGTGCTCTCTATTACGACCTGACTCCCGGTAAACATGTTAATATCCCGTCTCAGGGTGAACGCCGCGAACGCGAATTGCAGGAATTGGTGAGAAAAGGCAGGAAACCTGTCGCCCTGTTTGTTGATGATGCACACGAACTGCGCCGCAATACGCTGAGTGACCTTAAACTCCTCATTGAAGTCATTGCCGATGGTGGCGGTCAGTTGTCTGTTGTTCTGGCGGGTCATCCGAAGCTACATAATGACCTGAAAAACCCGAACATGGAAGAAATCGGCTACCGATCTACCATATTCTCTCTGGATGCAATCACCGGTAGCCAACGTGAATATATCCACTGGCTGCTGAGAACCTGCAGCAACGGTGCAGATCCCGAGACTATGTTCACCGAAGAAGCCATTGACTTGCTGGCATCTAAGCTCCGTACCCCGCTACAGGTTGAGCAGCATCTGAAACTGGCGCTTGAAGCCGGCTATCAGGCAGGGACTAAACCAGTTCCGGTCGAAGTAGCCGAATCAGTGCTATCGAAGAAACTGGATGATCTTGAACCAACACTTATCCGCCATGGTTATAAGATAAAGGATCTGGCCGAGGAACTTGGCGTCAAGTCCAGTGAAGTAAAAGCACTATTCTGTAACCAGCTGGAACCAGGCAGGTCTAAAGAATTGCAAGAAAAAATGCTGGCTGCGGGGTTACCGATATAAGATTTAGCATATTGATACGCTGATGGTCACTGCACATCTGGCTTGACATTCACACTTATTGTTGCAATCCAATATACGTACAAAGCGAGATAGACCGTGAGAAAAATGACTATTCAGGCAATTGAGGCGGTCCCTTTCGATCCGGAAATTGAATCAACCCTGCCAGATTTCGATTCTATTGAACTGTCCGATGTCATTGATGCGCCAGCACTGCAAGTGATGATGAATTATCATTATGCCATTACCGGTGTCGGTATCGGAATTATTGATATTAAAGGTGAGGTGCTCGTTTCGACTGGGTGGCAGGAAATCTGTGTGAAATTCCATCGCGCGACACCGGAGTCATGCAAGCTTTGCCTTGAAAGTAATGTGTTCCTTTCCCGTGGTGTCGAACCAGGTACCTTCAAAGTATATCGCTGCAAAAACAACATGAGGGAGATTGTTACCCCGATTATGCTGGGGAACCGCCATATTGGAAACATCTTTCTTGGTCAGTTCCTGTACGACGACGAAGAACCGGATTACGACCTGTTTCGCGCCCAGTCGCAGCGGTTCGGTTATGATGAGGTTGCCTACATTGCGGCGCTTGACAGCGTTTCCCGCTTCAGCAGGGAGACCGTACAGAATGCGATGGCATTTTATTCAAAACTGGCTCAGATGATTTCCGAGTCAAATTACAATAAATTGGTTCAAGAACACACTCTGGCTGACTACAAACGGTCAGAAAAAACCAAGCTACTGCTCAAAGAGACTCTTCGAGAAAAGAACAAAAAACTACAGAAGGCATTAGAATTGCTGCGACTGCAGACACAGGAAACGATAGACCAACTTAAAATGCGTCTCTCCATTGCTGCCGATTCTGCCAAAATCGGCGTGTGGGAATATTGTATTCAGGAAGAACTGCTTGTTTGGGACAAGCAGATGTTTGTCCTGTACGGCATCTGTGAAGAGGATTTCTCTGGTGCCTACGATGCATGGCAGAATGGTCTCCACCTGGATGACAGGAAGCACTGCCATGATGAGTTTACCAGGGGCATGCTCGCAGAGAAGGATTATAGCGCCGAGTTCCGGGTCGTCTGGCCGTCTGGAGAGGTGAGACATATCAAGGCAAATGCGCTTGTATTGCACGATGTAGGTGGTGAGCCGATCCGGATGATCGGGGTGAATATTGATATCACCAAGCAGAAGTTGGCTGAAAATTCACTCCGCGATGCAAAAGAGTTTGCCCGCTCGACGCTTGACGGACTGAGCGCTCATATCTGCGTGGTAAATGCACATGGAGAGATCATTGCAACAAATCTGGCGTGGGATTCCTTTGGCACCGAAAATGGTGCTGCTGAGGGTGCATGTGGCGAGGGTACCAGTTATCTGGCTGTCTGCCAAAGCACTTCGGAAGAAGAAACAGAAGAAATTGAGGAATTCCGGGCAGGTATCAGTGCCGTCCTTAATGGGACCGTACCGGAATTCATTAAAGAATATCCCTGCCCTTCGCCTGGCAGGGAGCGCTGGTTTACCTGCGGGGTCAATCCGTTTACCATTAATGGGGCGTCGTATGCCGTTATTTCACATGAGGACATTACTAAGCGAATGCAGGCGGATAGTGAGCGGCTACGGCTAATTGATGAGCAGAGGATAATCCTTGAAAATGCCGGGGTGGGTATTTCGTATGTAAAAAACCGGGAAATACAATGGGTCAATTCAGGCTTCTGCGCAATGTTCGGGTATAGTGTCGCCGAAATTGCTAACACCAGCACCAGGCAACTATTTCCGTCACAGGACGACTATGAGCAGTTTGACAATGAGGTATATTCAACTCTGGCGGCCACTGGTGAGACAGTCATGACCACCCGCATAGCGGGGGGCTTGAGGAAAGCCCCTAAAAGGGGCTAGGTATTTTTGGTAAAGTCCAGCTCCTCTTGTTTTTCAAGGTGTTCTTGATC
>CAIYZD010000031.1 GCA_903930585.1 uncultured Geobacteraceae bacterium
ATGCTCTCATATTCCTATCATTCGGTTACGTCGCCCTTTTAATATTTATGCTCAAAATGATCGGGCTTGGAGCGACGTCAACGTTTTTTCTTTTCCTTGCAATTTGCTCCTTGCCCACCTTAATTGCTCGTGCATTGGGAGAAAAACAGCATATTGCTGATGAAGATAAAGGCGGATACCGATACATCTATTCTTACCGGTATGGCTCAAAATTTGGAGATCACAGATAATCTCAAACTGAATACAGAGTTTCCCATGACCCCAGGAGTTTCAATAACTGATCGCGTTCCAAAAGAAACGCCCCCATAAATTCGCACAGATAACCTTTACCCGAATCAGCGTACACATACACATTTTGACCATTTTCGATAAGATGGTTCAGTGCGACAACAGAAACAGGCACCATCAGTTGGCCGATTGACATGGAAACTCCATATTCGGTCAGAGAAAAATCAGGCGATGCCTGTTTCAGTTTTAACATCCCGGCATCTTCAACTCGCACTGGCACTACGACCCCATCTCCGACCGGGATCAAAAAATCAGGAACGATTACAACATTTTCAAAATCTGGCATTGGGAACTATCCTTCCTTAACGACGAAGCGGTGCCGGCCCCCCACTCTTGGGGAGATTGGAGCTCCGGCTCTGGTTTTGGAGCACTCTTGCCGTCTTCTGAGTAGAAAGCTTTACTTGTTCGGTCTTATCTCTTGCTGCCTGTGCAACTTCACGCGCTGCTTTCTCTTCTGCCTCTTGAGTCGCCGAACGTGACGATTTTATTGTGCCACCCAACTCTCTGGTTAGAGGGACTACGTCACCCGCCACACTCTGGACAGTTGCAATAACACCTTCAGCTGTCTTCTGATCCACCCCTGTCAAGCTGACAATCTTTGATGCAGCCATATTGGCTGCGCCTGTAACATGCGTACCCTGCTGGATCTCTGTACGATCGGCAAAAAGCACATCCTTCTTGCCTGATGATGTATTTTCAAGGAGGACCTGTCCGCTCACTGGATCTACGGTCAGATTAGCAACCTTTCCTTCATTTTGGACCTGCATGTGAATCAATCCATCATCTGCACCTGAAGCAATGTGCTTATTTCCTGCTTTATCAGTCCAAGAATAACGACTATGTGTTCCGTGCACATCGGTATAGGTGTCCTGATGGAAATTATCGCTAATTCCACGATTGCCACGCCAAGTCTGATTACCTACAGTTGATCGCAACCCTTGATCGACGGTCTGAACATTTCTATTTACGCTTTCAGCATCCCTGCCGGTACGGAATGTTGCCATATCCTTTCTGCTGACATCACCGCCACGATTGATAGAAAACGACTCGACGTTCCCGTTCCTATCCTTGGCAAACTCATACGAAAAGCCCTTGCCGCTCTTCGTCATCCTATCGACTTCCGCAACGGCATTCTTACCGAAGCCGCCAGCCTTCAGTTCCTGCTTCAAAGTCTCGGCCCGAGCCTTGTCGCCTGAAGCCACAACACCTTGCTCGGTCGAGTTTACTACATTACCGTCCATCCCGACGTTCATTGTCTGCCTGCCGTCCGGCGTCGTGAAGGTAATGTTCTGCCCCTCCATCGCTTTCTGCATCTGCGCAAATCCCTGGTCGGTCAATTTGCCGCCCTGATACATCTCCGGATCGCTTTTCAGTTGAGGCGCGATCTTGCCTACCATCTGATCAGCCGCTCCTCTAACCAGATCGTACCGGGCACCCCTTCCCGACACGTCATGGGCAGCCATGGCCTGGTAATGGTCATATCCCCCTGACATATAGATCCCTTGGACTTTCCCGGCGCTTTCCGAAGCGATAACCTTGCCCATTTCAGCGCCGGCGTTGATCGACCCACCCAGTTTGCCGGACATCTCGCTGGATTCGGAAAGCTGCTTCGCATTCTGGAATTGCGCCTTCATCTGCAGCGCCTGACCGGAACTGAGTCCATATTTCGCTGCCACCTGGTTGACTGCCGCAGCATTCGTATAATCCCCAAGGGACTGCATCTCGGAACGGAATGAGTTAAACTCTCGCCAGCTCCCCTGGAAGCCGAGCGCCTGGGCACCCTCGTAGGCCTTCACTTCGCCATCGATCTGGCCGACATTCTTGTCAAGGTTCTTCTCCAGAAAATCCTGATAGTTGTCGGCACTCCCAAAAACCCGGCCCAGCGCGGCGTCATTCGCCACTTTCATTTGCGCATGTTTGTTCAAATCTCCACCATAGTTCTTGCCAATGACGTCACGGAGGGCACCGGACTGCGCCAACCCTTTTTGCCCATCAAAAATACTAAGGCCGTACGACCTTTCCAGTCCAGCTTCCCGCATCGCAGCACCTTTGCCGCCAAAGCCGACCGTCCTCCCGACGCTGCCATCGGCCATCATCCGGGATGCTCCATCCATGCCGAACCCTCCAATCAAGTCATTGGAGGCCATCGTCTTGGATGTCATATCGAGGTAGGACTGATTCCCCCTGGCCCAGAAGCTATGTTCGTTCCCCCATGCCTGGGTTGGCATTGCCGATGAGTTATGCTGGATGGATGAAGCCCGACCTGTTGGGTCCTCCACTTCGTGCGCCGCCCGGCTGCCGGCAGACTGAATCTGCCCCGAAAGGGATCCTGCCATCATCGCCATGGCATGGCCGCCGAACTTGACGAGCATTCCCGTCAGGACCGTCGCCAGCATCATGCCGCTCATCCGTAATGTCCCGAACATGCCGAGAATTTTCGTGGTCTGGTCGGGGAAGAAGTAGAAGGCATCCATTCCCAGATTGTTCTGACGCACGAGTTGGTAGGTGCTGTTCGCATAGTCTATGGCGAACTGGTGGATGATGGCATCGACAACACCCCAGGCAGTCAGCCAGACGAAGAAACCGAAGATGGCTCCGACCGCCTTGCCGATGATAGGAGTCGGGATGAAGAGCGCCAGGAACGGTATCAGGCCAACCGCCACCGCCGTGAGCACCGCCCTCAGGACCGGCAACCACTCGTTAGCGGCCTTCATCGATCCCGAAGCATTCAGCAGAAACTGGTAGTTGGTGGCGCCAGTCGAATTCCCACTACGAAAGATCTCATCGAGGCGCTGAGAGATGTACGCCTGCTTCACAAAATCTTCTATGGATGCCGCGCCGAGCCCTGCGCCGATATTGACGTTGTTCAGCACCGTCTTGCATTGGGTCAGGGATGTGGCATCCGTAGGATCATAACCAAGGGCCGAGCAAACAGCCGTGATATTGTTCTTCAGGTTGTCCGGTGTGAGTTGGGCGCTGATATCAGTCCAGGCATCAGTACATGTCATTGACTGACCGTTCGGCGTAGTCGAGTCGTAGTAGACGGTATAGATAGAAGGGTTTTGAGCCTGAGCGAGAAGCG
>CAIYZD010000032.1 GCA_903930585.1 uncultured Geobacteraceae bacterium
AAAGCAACTATTGAGTCCACAGTCTATACCTCATACTCACCAACGCAGACCCTGGAATTGATCAAGTAGAGAAAAGATCTGCTCATTATTGATGTCCGCTCGCATGAGGAGCTGTGGGAAGGCAAAATTGCACATTCAACCCTTATCCCGTTAGTGGATATCATGACGGGAAACTTCACAATTCCCCAGGATCGTCCTCTGCTGCTGTATTGCGCAACCGGAGGCCGCAGTTATGCCGCTATGCAGATATTTGCCCGCAATGGCTATATAGAAAATTACAACCTGCAGGACGGGGTTTCCGCCTGGAAGCAGACCAACCTGCCACTCGTCTATTGATTTTCTCGTGTCCAAGCGCTAGCAATACTTTTCCGCATGTAAATCCTTAAACCATCTTACAAAACAGATGAAACGCTGTACGTCGCCGAATGTTGAGATCAAACCGAGTGAAACTCTCACTGCACCAGTACTTTTGGCATCCATGCAGCGACGGAAGTCGTCAAAGGTCATTCGTTTGTCGGCAGTAACCATGCAGGTTGTCAGTTCCTCGGCAGATATCCCCAATGCCAGTTCTCCTCCACCAGGATTGCAGAAACAACCGGTTCTCAAAGAGATCCCCGCCTCGTTGGCTCTTCGCTCCACCAGGCGATGGTCGATAAAGTGGCCATCCGGATCAAACAGGTTGAATGTCACGGTACCGCCACGATCTTTCGTTTCCAACGGGCCATAAATACGTACGAGTGGAGCGCCATTTCCGTGCCGCAGTTTGGTTAATTCCAACAGCAACCAGCCGGTCAGGCAGTGAACACGAGTATGAATTTTCTCAAGTCCAATGGCGGCAATATGACGCAAGCCTATCTGGACAGCGGGGAGGCTCAAGTAATTCAGTGTGCCATCCTCAAAAGCTTCTGAACCTCCATGCAGATAATGGCGATCAGCCTGAACCGATGCGACCGTGATGGTGCCACCCGCAAACCATGGACGCTGCAGTTTTGCCAAAGCCTGTTTCCGGGCAATAAGGCAACCTACGCCTGTGGGATAACCAAACATTTTATAAAATGACAATGTCACAAAATCCGGATGCCAACGACCGAGATCGAGCCGGTTTGTCGGAGCGTAAGCAGCCGCATCAAGTAATACCTCCCACCCTTTTTGCTGTGCCCGTTCAATCCATTCGAGAGAATGGCGTACGCCGGAGAAGTTTGATTGGGCAGGAAAAGCAAAGAGGTTGCCGGTGTCGGGAGTGGCGCTTGCGAGCAAACTTTCCAGAATATGATCATTGAGTCGTAAATCAGGGGGGATAACCGGTGCATAGAACACCTTCGCACCTTTGCCCCGGGCAAACTCTCTGATGCCGTTTACCGAGTTGTGGTTATCAAAGGTAAGCAGATAGCGCCCTTCCGGCCCAAAGGGGTACGATTCACCAACCAGCTTCAGGGCACCGCTGGCATTAAGGGTAAATATTACTTCATATTCATCCGGTGAAGCATTGAAAAAGTCGAAGACATATGCTCTGGTTTGTTCTACTAATCTGGTCATAGCCAGAGATGTCGGGTTAGTTGAGTGTGGATTGCCAAACGTATTATTGAGCAGCAGTGCAGCATGGTCTTGAATCTGCGAAGCTGCATAGAGGCCTGCCCCGGTATAGTCGAGGTATACATGCCCATCCCGGTCGAGCCCTGCGTACTGATTTTTACGGAGTTCATCAAGCGATGTGGTTGATTCATAGGCAGGAAAAACGGTCAGGAATGCTTCTTCGACTGTTGTCAATCTGGTAGTCATGAAAAACTCCCCATTTCAGTGTGCGATGTATGACGTGACTGGAAAACCGTAAACAGTAGTCGAGAATACTTTCAGATGTTAACATACAAATACAATATGGCAATCCGAACTAATGATGCAGGAGGCGTTATTTACCGTGGTGGCTCATGGAAAGAACCGTGAGAAGATAAACCAGGGAAGAACGTGCAACGCAAAATAGGTCGTCGCTCCGCTCCAGTCTCCATACAGTAGCGATATTGCTCCTGCCACTATCTCCCACAGTAGCATACATAGTACCCATTTACCTGTGACCTCACCAACTATTACAGCTGACATGCTTTAATATCGATATGTTAGCCCTCATTTTCCTGATCCCATGCTGATGGCACGCAGTATGCTCTGCTACT
>CAIYZD010000033.1 GCA_903930585.1 uncultured Geobacteraceae bacterium
AGTAATCAGCTTCATAGACATCACCGAGCGCAAACTGGCGGAGGAAACTCTCAAAAAAACCAATGATCTGATCCGTATGGCGGTAGTGGTGCGCGATTCCCACGATGCCGTGGTGATGCAGGATATGGCGGGGTGCATTATGTCCTGGAATCCGGCGGCGGTCAGGATGTACGGCTGGAGTGAAGCAGAGGCGCTAAAGCAGAATATTCGCGAGCTGATACCGGAAAAACTGCGCGAAGCTGATATAGAGCGGGTTCAGCAGTTAAGCCGGAAAGAGATACTGGAGCCGTATCGCACCCAGCGGATCGCCAAAAATGGTGCTGTTGTGGAGGTCTGGCTAACCGCCACCGCTTTGTTGAATGAGGCTGGGGAAGTGTATGCGATTGCGACGACGGAGCGAGCGAGCGGGATTGGGGAGTAAGCGGGGAGACACCACAATGAAAACTAAACCACCACTATCACCACAGGAACTCCGCCACCGTGCTGAAGAACTGTACCGGGCAAGCGAGAACCTGATCCAGGAACCGACCACACATGAGGGGATCAAGCAACTCCTCCACGAACTGCGGGTACATCAGATACAACTGGAGATGCAGAACGAGGAGCTGCGCTGTATTCAGGAGGAGCTGGATGCTTCCCAGTCCCGTTACTTTGACTTGTATGATCTGGCTCCTGTAGGTTATATGACCTTCGGTGAACCGGGTCTGATTCTGGAAGCCAATCTTGCCGCAGCCAATATGTTTGGTGTCGCCAGAAGCGCACTGATAAAACAGCCGATCAAGCGGTTTCTCTGTAAGGAAGATCAGGATTTATTCTATCTGCATCGTCAACAAGCCTTCAAATCGAATGCACCGCAGGTATCGGAAATGCTTCTCAAACGTCCCGACGGTTCTTGTTTCTGGGCACAGGTTCAGGCGACCCCGGCAGCGGGTGGTGAGTTCTGGATTACCTTTAGTGATATATCCAAACGGAAAATGGCAGAGGAGGAACGAGACAAAACCAAGGATATGCTCTCTCTGTTTATTAAACATTCGCCGATCTACACCTACATCAAAGAGGTAACTTCAACTGAGAGTCGCGTATTGATCGCCAGTGATAATTTTGAGCAGATGATCGGCATTCCTGGTTCTGAAATTGTTGGTAAGGCGATGACCGCCTTGTTCCCGGTAGAGCTTGCTGTGAAAATTGCCGCTGATGATTGGAGTGTTATTGCAAATGGAAATAAACTCCAGCTTGAGGAGGCTTACAATGGTCGAAGTTATGACACAATTAAGTTTCCTGTTGTTCTGGGAGAGAAAACCCTGCTGGCTGGCTTCTCTATTGACACCACGGAACGCAAACAGACTGAAAATGCTCTGCGAATGAGCCGGGAAAAGTACAAAGCCACTATAGATAACTCGTTCGATGTCATTTTTTCGCTTAACGCAGAAGGCACCTTCCAGTTTGTCTCCCGTGCCTGGGAGCGGCATTTCGGCTATCCCATTAAAGAAGTTCTCGGGAAGAATTTTGCCCCTTTCGTCCATCCTGACGATATCGCCCCCCTCACCACATATCTCGGAAAAGTAATCAGTAGCGGAAAAAGCAAGACAAGCCCGCCATATCGAGTAAAGCGCAGCGATGGTACCTGGCGCACCTTTACTGCCAACGGTTCCCGGTATGCAAATACTGATAACGAGTGGCAGTTTATAGGTGTCGCCCACGACAACACCGATCAGCTTGCGGCAGAGCAAAACTTGCTGCAGGCGAAAGCCGCCGCTGAATCTGCCAACATCGCCAAGAGTCAGTTTCTTTCGACCATGAGCCACGAAATCCGCACTCCGATGAACAGTGTTCTCGGTGTAATTCAACTGTTGCAGCAAGACGAACTGACCGAGGAACAGCGGGAGTTAACTGAAATAGCCATGCAATCAGGCAAAAAGTTGGTAGATCTGCTTAACGATATCCTCGACCTTGCTAAAATTGAAGCGGGCAAAATAGAGATGGAGATAGCCGACTTTGATTTGCCGTCGATGATTTCCGATACCATCAATCTACTGGCACTTCAAGCCCGTGAAAAAGGGTTGCTCTTGACCTCGTCGCAAGACATAGACGTACCATCAGCATTGAAGGGTGACGCGGGGCGATTGCGTCAGATCATCATCAACCTGGTTGGCAACGCTATTAAATTCACCCCCAAGGGCACAATAACTCTGCACATTCAAAAATGTAGCGAAGATGCACACTCTACCACCCTCTGCTTTGTCATCCATGATAGCGGTATAGGCATTGCGGCTGACAAGTTGGAGCACATTTTTGAGTCATTTACGCAGGCAAACGGCTCCACTACGCGAACCTACGGCGGCACCGGATTGGGGCTGGCGATTTGCAAGAGTTTGGTAGAGTTAATGGGCGGCACTATCAGTGTCGAGAGTAGTGACGGAGGAGGTTCAACGTTTCAGTTTACGGTAGTGCTGGAAAATCAGGTTGAGGCATCGCTCCTACAACCATCATTTTTGGAAGAAACCCATAGAGAGCCTTTTAACGCCAGCGGAATCCGCATCCTGTTGACAGAGGACGACCCGGTCGCCCAGAAAATAGTATCCAAGCTGCTACAAAGTTGTGGTTATCTGGTAGATGTGGTTTGTGACGGCAAAGAGGCAGTAGACGCTCTTGTGAAAAATGATTACGCATTGGTACTGATGGACTGCATGATGCCGGAAATGAATGGGTATGAAGTCACTGCTGTCATCCGCGATCCGGCTTCAGAGGTGCGCCGCCATGACATCCCGGTGATTGCGCTCACTGGAAATGCCATGAGGCAGGATTGCGACTACTGCCTTGCAGCCGGGATGGACGATCATCTGCCCAAACCACTGCTGTTTCCAGATCTGCTTGCCATGTTGGAGAAACATCTGAAGGGGGGCACAAAATGACGACGCCAGAATCACCAATGGAACTCCGTCGGCGTGCCGAAGAGCTGTTCCAGGCGAGCGAGAACCTCATCCCAGAATCGACCTCACCGGAGGAAATTACAAAACTCCTTCACGAACTGCGGGTGCATCAGATAGAACTTGAGATGCAGAACGAAGAGCTTCGGCGTGCGCAGGAAGAGCTGGATGCTTCGCAGGCACGATACTTTGACCTGTATGATCTGGCACCGGTTGGTTATATGACCATCACCGGTAACAATATGATTCAAGAGGTCAATCTCGCTGCCGCCACCATGTTTGGTGTAGCCCGGAGTCTGCTCGTCAATGAGGGGATCAGCCGGATACTACCCAGAGAGAGTCAACTCATCTTCTATCAGCATCTCAAACAGTGCATCGAAGCAAACTCAACACAGGAATGGGAGATGCGCCTACTGCGTTCCGATGGCGATCAATTCTGGGCGCATCTGCAGGTTACTCCAGGGCAGAACGGAGAATACTGGCTTATTATTAACGATATCACCGAGCGCAAAAATGCTGAAGAAGCTAAACTTGCACTCGAACAGCAACTTCAGCAAGCTCAAAAACTTGAAAGTTTGGGGGTGCTTGCTGGCGGCATTGCACATGACTTCAATAACATCCTGTGCGTAATCATGAGCAATTGTTCTCTGGCGCAATTGCATCCGAACATGACAGGACAATTACTCCCCGAGATAGATAAGGCCGCCCAGCGTGCGGCGGATCTCTGCCGCCAAATGCTTGACTATGCCGGGAAATCAGCACTTACTTTTACTCAGGTAAAAATGACAGCTCTTGTAGATGAAATGATCAAGTTGTTGAAGGCGACCATCAATCAGAATGTGATCATCACACCTGATTTTTCAGCAAACATACCCTTCATCCGAGGTGAAGCCAGTCAGTTACGGCAGATAGTCATGAATCTGATCACCAATGCAGCGGAGGCGATAGGCGAGGAGCGCGGAGAGATACGTGTCTCGCTTTTTGAAACAACGGTTGTAGAAGGGATATCTAATAAAGACCATATCGGTAAGAGTATTCAGGCTGGTTCCTATGTTTGCCTGGAAGTTGCTGATAACGGCTGCGGCATGGACAATTATACCAGACAACGTGTTTTTGAACCTTTTTATACCACAAAATTTACCGGGCGCGGTCTCGGCATGTCAGCGGTACTTGGTATTATCACATCTCACAAGGGAGCATTGCAGTTCACCACCCAACAAGGGTTAGGGACAACTTTCAAGGTGTATTTGCCTGTTCAGAACGATGAGTCAGCAGGCGATCCACTGCCGCGCGTTTCTTTGGAGCCGTGGCATGGTAGCGGCACAATACTACTGGTTGAGGATGAACCACAGCTTACTATGGTTGCCAAAGCCCTTATACAAGCACTTGGATTCTCCGTTGTGGAAGCGGCAAACGGCAAGGAAGCATTGGAGGTGTACCAGAAAAACGCTGAATACATTACTCTGGTTGTGACGGACATCGGTATGCCGATAATGGACGGGTATGAATTATTCAGAAAATTAAAAGATATGGCACCGGAACTTCCGATAATCATCTCCAGCGGTTTTGGAGACACACTTGTTTCTTCACGGATTGCAACGGGAGAGGCAGCAGGAATTTTAAGCAAACCGTATAGTTTTGATAATTTGCGGGAGGTGCTGAAGTCAGTTGTGGAAGGTAGACAGAAGCAGGCATAAGGTTACATTCGGTTCGGCAAAAGTCAGGAGAATGTTATGGATAACTGTGTAATCAGGAATACTTTGAATGCTGAAATGAAGGCGCACTATGGCGTAGCGGAAGGCGTTGTGTATAAAGCTGAGGATGGCGAGCATGAAAAGGATGGAACTACAATTGTGCATCTAACTGCCCCGGATGGGACTAAAATTGAAATTCCGCTGAATCTTGTTCTGTTTCTTCCGAGTTTTTCTAAAAGCTCAATGGAATTTTCGTGACAAAAGCTGTTCGATTTTCAAGAGAACGCATTGATTGTATACAACCGGAATTCGATTTACACAATTAGATTGACAGGCCCCGCACTGGGCTTGCTCCCTGTCGAAGATCACCAAAAGTTTATTCATCCCGACGATTACCAACAATTTGAAA
>CAIYZD010000034.1 GCA_903930585.1 uncultured Geobacteraceae bacterium
CCAGGCAGACGGTCCGGGAGCGGTCTTTTCCTTTGAACTCGATTCCTATGAGACAACCAAACGGTTACTGGAAAATTCGCAGCTGGCAGCTTTTGCGGTAAGCCTGGGAGGAGTCGAAAGCATCATCTCCTACCCTGCCAAGATGTCGCACGCCTCGGTGCCACAGGCGGAACGGGAGCGCAAAGGGATCACCGATACGCTGGTACGCCTTTCGGTCGGCCTGGAAGACCCGGATGACCTGATTGCGGATCTCCAATCGGCAATCGGGTAGATGTCGCCATATCCTCAAACACAAAATGTCCATCACAACCCAATCACTCTGCGCAGTATAACGATGACATCACCCAGATTGATTTTGCCATCCGGTTGTGGCACTCCATTCACCAACGGCGCAACATCGCAGTGCAGCTGTTCTGCTGCGGTCGGAATGGTGATTTTCATAGCAAAGTCGAGTGCTTTAAGGGCATCCGCCAGGGCAGGTTCAGTTTTTATGGAGCCATCGGTCGTCGGGACGATAACTCCATCGTTCTCTGGGCCTATTCCGATATATACAAGTTTTGCCACTGCTGCCGAGATGTTGCCTGCGGCATCCTTCGCATATGCATAAAGGGTGTGATTGCCCCATGTTTTGAACGTGTACGCTGCCGGAACTGCAGCCGTCCAGGACGGGTCCGTCGCAGCAGGAGGGGTAGAGCTTTCGGACAGCAGATAACCGGTGACACCGAAAGTGTCGGTGGTGGTGATAGTAATGCCGGATACCATCGCGGTTGTGGATGGAGTCGGGATGGAAAAACTGGTAATGACCGGTGCTACCGTATCGATAGCCGGCCTGAAAGTGGCGACCGCCCAGATGGAAAGGTGTCCTATCAGGATATCGACAGTACCATTCGCTTTGACGGTGACGGTGCCTTCAAGGCGCCATATTGTACCGTCATAGCTGTAGTAGGATACCGCTGCACCCGGCAGGGCGAATGACGAGGGGATTGCCATGGTTACGGTCATCGGCGGGGTAATCGTTTTAACCGTGGACGATCCTGAAGTGATCGTAATACTGATGGCGTTGCCCAGAGTTGCCAATACGAGGCCGTCAGACGTCAGTGCCGCTGCTGGCTTGGCAGAAAGGTCAGCAGCGTTGTTTATAGCTGTTGCTGATACGATAAGCGTGCCGGTGATCAAGACGCCATCGGCATCGTACAGCTGAGTGCCTGAAGGGAGTGTCAGGGTAGCACCGGTTACCGTCTCGGATATTAGCCCAATGGTTTTGCCGTCGGAACCGGTGGTTACCTGAAGAGCCGACCTGGTGGAACCGGTGATTGCTGCTGCCGAGCAACCGGCATCTGTGCCGCCGTTCGTACCGCTGCAGGCCCAGCTCCATGGGCCGGAGCCAGAGATTGGGCTTGCCGAGCCAGCGGAGCAGAGAGCGGCGGCGGGCGCACGGGTGAAGGTCTGCGCATTGGCTGCGCCGCAGACACCGTTAACAGAAGCGGGAGAGGTGGTTATGACAATAGTATTCGAATTAACGCCGGTTTCGCCATTGTTATAGATCGCCCTGACGCGGTAAAAATAGGTTGTAGCAGGGTTGAGACCTGCCACCAGATACGTGGTGACATTGGCTGTGCCGAGGTCGCCGTAACCTGTCACGAAAGCCGTAAAACCGCTGTCGGTGGCAACATCCAGGCGATAACCGGCCGCACCGTTGGTGGCGTTCCAGTTAGCCGTGAAACCGCTCCGGGTAATCGCAGTGGCAGAAACGGCAATCATGGTTGCCGGGTCGGCAATTGCCACAACTTCTGCCTTGTAATTCGGGCTGCCGATGCCGCCGGCAGGAATAGACATACTCTGACCGATAGCGCTGCCGGAATTGTTCAGGCCGGAACTATTCACGGCATTGCCACCGCCGCTGACAATGCTGCCGCCGTTGATGCTATAGTTGGGGCTCGACTGCATGCCGGCCATAGCTGCTGCCGGGAGCAGCAGGCAGATGGCGGCCAGTATGACGAGTGGCAATGATTTCATGATCGGTTCCTTGGGTGTATGGTCGGCTTCCATCGGAATAATAAGTACATCCTCTATGGTAGTCCAGTATAACCACCATTAATTGAAATTCCGTCAATACAGATCACATAGGTCAGTCCGTTCGGAGTAGCAGCCCGAAGATCCGGTAACTTGACGCAGGGTGAGTCGGAAGTGCACAAATTACCATTTGCATCTTTGCTTTCGGTTTGATTCGGTCCGTAGAAATCAGTCAGACTGCTCAATAAAAAATAGTTATTGCGATAGCTAAAGTAAGGAAGATATGAACCTGAAGTCATCCCATCATAGTTGGCATCAATATTTGTTGAAATATATGATCCATCGCACGCCATGGTATGCCTATCGCCGGTCCGCCCTGCCACTAACCATACGCTGCCGATGGAGCATGCAGAACTGCCATTACTTGTGTTCTTACCAAGACTAGCCGAATTTATTGCGTTATTGTATCTATCTGTGTTTCCAAACTGGGTAGAATTTGAAACTGTTGCGGAGTACTGTTTCCAGGACATACCGTCATAAAAATATGGAATGCCCACGTTGGCAACATACACAACAGAATTAGATACTGGCGCCGCAAAAGTCCATGTTAAACCACCATCCGTTGTTGTTGCGATATCGTTGGTGTTACCGTTACCCCAATTACTTGTGACAATAACACTTGTGCTACCGGTATTGTTACTACCGGTACTGGTATATGGTAGATTAACAACAGGCTGTGAACTAAAGAAGTCGTACACCGGTTGCAGCCAGGACAAACCGTAGGCTCTGCCGGTGCCACCATGGTCAATAGCCACAATACCGGTGACGTTGGCAGCGCTACTGCTGATATTACCGAAAACAGCAGAACCGGCAACCGTGCCGGTAATAGTTGTGGCGGTGGCAGCATTGCCGTTCAGGTTCGCGGTAATGGTTCCGGCGCTGAAATTGCCGGAGGCGTCACGCTTCACTATTGTGCCAAGTGTATTGCTGTCGGTGGCACTATTTGCCGCAGCAGTGCCCTTAGCAACGTCTGCTGCTGTTACTTCACCCACCTTTGCTATCGTTGTTAACGCGCTGCCATCGGATGAAGTCACATCACCAGTCAGAGCAGGCAGTCTGCCGGTAGCAAGGGTGCCGCTTGTTATGTTACTGGCGTTTGTGGTGTCATTATTGGTTACGTTGCCAAGGCCGAGATTTGCTCTGGCGGTTTCGGCATTGGCCAGATCGCTTAAGTTGCTGGCGGCTAGCAGACTGCCAATTGTGTAACCGGGTGTGACCCATGCCGTGCCGTTAAAGACCATAACGTCTTTGCGGTCAGTGTCATATACGGTCATCCCCGCGGCAGGTGTCGTGATGGCGTTTCGCTGACTTGTTGTCATGCGTGGCTGCAAAAAACCTTTGGTTGTAGAGGAGACATCCAGCGCTGCGGTTGCATCGGGTGGATTAACGCCGATGCCAACGGAGCCGGATGTATACGCAGCATCGGAATTATTGAGTATAAACGGACTTGCACCTTCAGGGCCGGTGGCGCCGGTCAAACCTGTCGCTCCTTGGGAGCCGGTTGCGCCGACCGCTCCGGTGGCACCGGTCAAACCGATCGGACCCTGCGAACCGGTAGCACCGGTTGCGCCTTGAATACCTTGAATTCCCTGCGGCCCAACCAGCGCTACACCGGAAGGCCAGACGCCGGCTGTTTTCGGGCCAAAAAGCTTGTTGCTGGCACTGTTGATGTAGAAATCGCCATTAACACCTTCAACCGTTGGGTCGATGACGCCGTTCAGTACCGTTTTGCCATTAAGTCCATTAATCCCGGCGGCGCCTGTTGCGCCTGTTGCGCCGGTCAAGCCGATAGACCCTTGCGGTCCGGTTGCGCCGACCGCCCCGGTGGCGCCGGTCAAACCGATTGGCCCTTGCGGACCTACAGCACCGGTGAGACCCTGTGGCCCTTGCGGCCCTGTGGCCATTGTACAACTCCAGTTCGATGTTGCCGTACTATACTTGAGAACTTCGCCATCACCGCAGACCTGCGCGAGTTTATCGGCAATTGCAGCGCGGAAGGTGTAGGGGACAGCAGAAAGCTGCTGGCGAGGAGTCATCTCCGGATCACTACCGATCGCCACACCAAGATAATACACCTCATCGAAGGGGAGAGTAATCGGTGAGATACTGCCCATCAGGACACTGTAAATGCCGTTGGCAACCGAAACGTTATCCTGAAATTCGCTCCAGAGCGCTGCACCGCCAGTGGAATTCACATAGAGAGACAGGGTCATCGCCACAGGGGTGTTAAGAGGCGCGTTGTTACGATCGGTCAAATATCCCTGATAAGTGATGGTTGCAGGCGGAGCGGCAAATGAAGATACTGAAACAAAAGTGAGCGCCAGTAGGAGTACGGCAATCAGACGATTCATGTGATATCTCCTCTCATGATAAATAAAGGAATTTATATGAATATTTTATGTGGTCGGTCTAAAGGTTTTGGGCCCCATTTCCCATCAAACGGGGATGGGCTTTGCGTTAGAGGAGTATAAGCAGAAAGGCCGTCCCCTGCTGCCGGAAAAAAGAGATGGTTCGCCAGTTGCCTGACAAACAGAATTATAGCAGGTTATTTTCTATTTATCGTCTCTACACCACTGAAAATATTAAATCAAGTATCTTAATATTGTGCCATTCCAAATCCCGCAAATTCAAGATTTCAGCGGGTTTCCTATTCGTTATTCACTCTTTTCGGATCGGCAATAAGCAGCAGATAGCGGGCCCTGTCACGAACCTGAGCATCCGGATGCTGTTCCGCCAAAAACGACTCGACAACCGTCGCAATACTCCCCTTCTCAGCATAATTCAGCTTTCTGTTCTCAAGATACGAAGTAAGATAGTCCAACGCTGCCAGACAACTTGCGGTATCTCCGATGGTAGACAGCAACAGCTGAGCAGCCTGCAACTTCAGGACATCCGGTTGTTCCGGATGAAGAAAGCAGCGTATCATCAAAGTTATTTTTTCCCGTGCGGCCGGAGTCAGCACCGTATCATCCACCTTTGATCGGATCTGTTCCAGCAGTTCACGCTTGTTGTCATATGCGCCGAAACGGATCCGGATGATCAGGGCATGGACCCGCGAATCTTCCGTCACATCCCACATCTCATCAACAGCCTGTAAAATTCTGTTACTAAGGGCCCGCCCTTCCTCTTGAACCGGTTCGTTGCAGCAATCCAAACCGGCATCCGGAGCAGCGACTGCTGTTCCGGCACTCCTTACCGTATCCAGATACAGCCGAAAATAACCGAGAATCTTGATCTGATAGCTGCTTCCCCCCTCTTTCAACGGCCTCAGGAGATCATCCAGAAACGTTCCGTTCAACCCGGACGTTCCAGCGCAGAGAAAGCCGTACACCGCCTCGGCCTTGTCGATCTGTTTTTCAATTGAGGCACGCCGCAGAGCTTCACCGAGATTGGTCGACTGCACTTTATTAAAAAAAAGGCTCAGCAGGTTGGAGGCATGATGTTTGATACTGTTGTCACGTTCGTCCGACACCAGGATACTCAGACAGCCATCAAATATTTTAACAAGTTCGCGCTCGTCGCTGGATGAGTCGATATACCTCTCGACGATTGCCACTATGTCCGCCATATATTCACGATTACGTCTATTAAGGAGTGACGTAAGGGTATCGCGCAAAACCGTTGCATCGACAATTGCTATCAGAAACCTGACGGCGGCATCCCTGGTCGTTGCTTTCCTGCCATCAGTTGATTTCAAAAGCTTCAGGATACTCTCCGCCGGGTCACTCACCCAGCCTGGCACCAGATATTCCATAAAATGTTCCGCTTTTCTTCGCACTATGCCGTCCGGGTCATAGATAAAATGGCGCGCCACATCAATCCGGAAATCACGGCTTGCCGAAGACGAAGCTATCATTTCGAGAGCAGTCGCCTTGTCTTTAGACGAAAAACGGGCAATTTCGTTCTTTGCCTTGGATGAATCATTGATTTTTATAAAAAAATTGACTATGTCTTTGACCGATACTTCCGCATCTACATCCATATCAGCTACCTTTCCGAACACTTTGTAGAAAGTATAGCCGCAAGAGCCGTTAACTGCAACATCATCGCCCGTGCCGAAACGTGACCGGGCTATTCCGGAGGGAACAGATGCGCACCATACTAACCTGTCTTTGTCTCATGGCGACCACCGCCGGATCCGCTCATGCCGCAAACACCATCACCTTCTTCCGCGACGGTTCACTGATCCGCCAGGAAGCGGGAGCAGTGAAAGGGGTAATCGATATTCCGCTTGCCTCCGGAATCCTGGAACAGTCACTCACCATAGCGCCTGCCCCCGGCACCACGATTGTCGGCGTCGAAACGCATACAACAGTGTCCGACAGCAGAACCGCCAAAGAAATAGAAACGCTGACTGAGCAGCGGCGACGGCTGGAAGACCGCTTGCAGGCACTGGAAACCCGCGAGGCGATTTTCACGTCCGCAGCCAAAGCACAAAGCGGCAAAGCGCCGCGCAAAAGCAAAACAAATCCCGACCCGATGCAGACTATCCGCCAGGGGACCGATTTTGCCATTGCCCAACTGGAGGCGGTCTATACCGCCCGCCGTACCACGACACAGGAGATCAGGAAAATCGAGACCCGCCTCGTGGCAGCGAAAAAAAGTAGCCCGCCATCGGAGAATTCCGTCCGGATAGCGGTCACTCCCGCCCGTGGCAAGGTAACACTCCGGTACGCGACAGCAGAACATGGCTGGCAGCCGCAGTACAACCTGTATCTGGAGGGTAACGGTGTGGCCCGGTTGCAACTGTCAGCCCGGATCACGGGTAGCAGCCGGGGATATCAGGTTCGCGTTTCCCCGGCATCCCTTGCAGAGAACGCTACCGCCGAAACGCTGCCGGTTCACCCGGACAGCACCCTGCTCGCAAGTTATCTTCTGCCGGTAAAGGAAGAACCGTACCCGGAAGGGGTTTTTAATCGTTTTTCCGGAACGATCGCCAACAACACTCCGCACTATCTGCTGCCTGGCGACTCATGCCTGTTCAGAAAGGGAGTTTATCAGGGGAAATTCCGGTTTGAGGGAGTATCGTCAGGGAGAAGCGCGGTTATTTCACTCGGAAAATAATTACTATATTATATCAATCGAAGTCATACGGAAAACCCCCGACAATACGACACGAGTTCATCAGACGGCAGCGGACGGCTGAAATAGTACCCTTGAACGATCCCGCAGTCGCGCTCTGCCAGATAGCGCAACTGTTCCTCCGTCTCGACCCCTTCGGCCACCAGCTCCATATTCAGCCCCTGCCCCATGGCGATGATCGTATTGACGACCGCCGCATCGTTCCTGGTTGTCAACATCCTCCTGACAAATGAGATATCGATCTTCAGTTCGTTGATAGGCAATCGCCCCAGGTATTCCAGCGAGGAATAGCCGGTGCCGAAATCATCCAGCGACAGTATGACGCCGATATTCGCCAGCGCGGTCATTTTTTCAAGGGTGCGGGCAGAGTCGACCATGATCATGCTTTCGGTCAACTCAAGGCAGAGGTAGTGCGGGTCCAGTCCCGTAACTTCCAGGACCCGCTTGACGGTAACATCAAGATCGCTGCGCATGAACTGCAATGCCGAAATATTGATCGACATGCGCAATTCCGACAGACCGAGCTTCCGCCATTCAACGGCTTGCAAACATGCCTGCCACAAAACCCATTCACCAACCGCCACGATCATGCCGCTCTCTTCCAAAATCGGCACGAACAGACCGGGAGAAACCGGTTCTTCACCGGCAGGAGTCCAACGGAGCAACGCTTCAACACCGATCACCGAACCATGAGCATGCCGTATCTGCGGCTGGTAGTTCAGACTGAACTCTCCCTGATCAAGCGCTTTATGAAGCTTGGCCTCCAGGGCAAAACGCTTCTCCAGCTGGCTGTTCAATTCAGCGGAATAGAAACAGACCGCATTCTTCCCATCCTGTTTGGCCTGGTACATGGCAGCTTCGCCGTTTTTCAGAAGATTCTCCACGCAGTCGCCATCGTCGGGGGAGACCACCACACCGATGCTGGCAGTTGTAATAATTTCCGTCCCTTTGACGACAAAAACCGCATTCATGGCATTTCGAATCCGCTCGGCCCATTGCCGGGCATCATCGGCAACGGTCAACAGCGGAGGAATTATCGTAAACTCATCCCCTACAAAGCGCGATACGACGCTCGTGCTTCCGCACACGGTTTCCAGTCGGCGAGCAATCTCTTTGATCAGATTGTCACCAAAATCATGACCAAAGGTATCATTGACGTATTTGAGGTTATCGATATCAAGTACCATCAGGGTCAAGTATTGGTTTTCAGGGTTAATCAGCGCCAGCTGCTGTTCAAGATGCTTCTTAAAATAATGACGATTCGGGAGCCCGGTCAAGGCATCGAAATGGGCCTGATAATACAACTGCTCTTCGTAACGCTTACGCCCGGAAATATCCTCCTTGATAGCAACATAATTGGTAACAACACCGTTCTCGTCCTTGATCGGAGCAATACTGCACAGCTCCCAGAACCGTTTTCCCTGTTTGGTTATATTACAGAGTTCCCCCTGCCACTCCTGTCCGGCAGTGAGTGCCTTCCACATCTCCACATAAAAGCTGTCCGGTTGTTTGTCCGATTTAAGGATTCGCGGGTTTTGTCCAATCACCTCTTCGCGACTATAGCCGGATACCACGGCAAACTTTGGATTAACATATTCTATAATACCATTAACATCAGTGATAACAACACTGTTGGCGCTCTGCTCAACAGCGGTGCTCAACTTGCGCAACTCGGCGGTTCTCAGCTTAACCTGCAACTCCAGATTTAAATGGTAGTCCCGGTTTTCTTTCACCAGTCCAGCCCTTTCGATACAGCGCGCAACTATCAACTCCAGCTCGACAAGATCGACAACCGGTTTGCTCAGATAGTCCCAGGCGCCGCGCCGCAACGCTTCTATTGCATCCGACAGCACCCCGGTGCCGGACAAAACGATAATCGGCAGATTATCATCCAGCCGTTTTACCGTATCGACGACCTCCATGCCATCCACATTCGGCATGCGTAAATCAGTTATCACCACATCAGGATGAAGAGAGGTAATGATATCAATCCCTTCCTGCCCATCACACGCCTGGATTACACTAAAACCGCAATCTTCGAAAAAAGCCGCTACGCTGCTGCGCACCGACTCTTCATCGTCAATTGTTAATAACACCAAGTTGGTACTGCGTGTTGCCATTACTCTTTTCTCCCTGCTGCAGCGATTTGCCTGATTATGGCAACCAGCTTTGAAAGGTCATGAATCGGTTTAAGTAAGACGTGTTCGGGCCTCATCCCTATGGCATAAAGCTCATATGACAGAGAGTAAAGCATTCCGGTATGTAGAAGATAGCCTGTCGCCGGACAGAGGGCATGAGCCTTGATGAGGAACTCCTCTCCGTTGATGCCGGGAAGCCGCATATCCGATATACAGACATCAGGGCGAAGGGAAATGATCGTCTTCAGTCCCGCCTCACCGCTATCGGCGCCATACACCATGAACCCTTCATCCTCCAGATAGGCTGTGACACAGTCGCGAATCATCTCGTCATCGTCAACAAGCATTACCGTTACGACACCGTCACTCATCACACCTCCCCTGTACAGGAAGCGTGATAGTGAAGCAGCTTCCTTCGCCCGGCTTTGATCGAACTTCAATCAAGCCGTGATGTCCTTTGGTTATGATGGCATAGGCCACCGACAGTCCCAGCCCGGTGCCTGCGCCAACTTCTTTTGTGGTAAAAAATGGTTCAAAAATCCGCTGGTGGGTCGTTTCGTCCATTCCGCAGCCATTGTCCTCGATCTCAAGTATAACCGTACCCTCATGCGCCTTTGTCCGCAAGGTGATGCGTGGAGTCCACTGCGTTGTGACGTCCGCTATTGCCTGAGCCGCGTTTTTCAGAATATTCAGCAGTGCCTGCTCCATCTCTTGCAACGCTATCGTAGCGAAGAGCGGAGCGGCGGCATATTCCCGTACAATCTCAATACTGCGAAACCCGTATTTTTTTTTCATATCGTAATCATTTTCCGCCAGCCCCACGACCCCCTCCAGCACGGTTGTCATGTCCGCTTTCACGGTGCCGGTTTCGCCACGGCGGGTGAAGTAAAGCATCTGCGAGATAATTTCGGAAGCGCGAATTCCGGCTGAACGGATGTGACCGATAAATGCGAGAATCCCCCTTTGTTCCAGATAGGCCCGCACCAGATCAAGACTGACCCCCACTTCGGCGGCCGTCTTAAGGTTAGCGGCAATATCTTGTGAAACACGCCGTTCGATATTTTGCGCATGCTGCATGATCGCCCCCAGCGGGTTATTGATCTCATGCGCCATACCGGCAGCAAGCCCGCTGGCCATGATCATCTTACCGGTTTGAGCCATCAACTCTTCAATGCGGAGTCGTTCGGTTATATCATAGGCAGTACCGATAATCGTCAGAACACCATCGTCATCACGGTGCAAAGTCCCGCGTGATGTGTGCCAACGCCACCCGCAATCAACATGCCTGATCCGATAGGTTACCTCATGTGCCCTGTTGTTCTGAAGAGCCAACGCAATCTCCGCTTCACAGCGGGGAATGTCTCCCGCATGAATGAATTCACGATAATTATGTCCGAGAACATCGTCCGGATCATGACCGAGCACGGTTTTCCAGGCTGGAGAGATAAAGGTAAAACACCCTTCGAGATCGAGCGAAAAGATGATGTCACAGGAATTTTCAACCAGCGTCCGATAACGCGATTCACTTTTGTAAAAGGATTCTGCTGATTTTTCCGGCATACTCGAACCCCATGTTTGCATGTTGTGATATAGAAAACGGTTATCCGGAAACACCCGGATAACCGTTCAGATGCCGCAGCAGCAATGTCCAACCGGCTTATTTCAACAGGACTTCTACTTTAGCAGTTTTCCGTGCATCCTCAAGGTATTTCTTAATGGCTTCATTCACTTTCTGCCCTTTGAGATATTCTTCAATCTTTGCTTTCACCTGAGCGAAATCGGTTGTTGCCGCCGGATTTCTCTCCGTCATCTTAATGATGTGATAACCAAACTGGGTTTCTATCACATCACTGATTTCACCCGGCTTGAGAGCAAACACCGCCTTTTCAAACGGAGGGACCATCTGCCCTTTACCGAAAAAGCCGAGATCCCCCCCCTGCTGACTGCTGGGACACGTTGAATTTTCTTTGGCCAGAGCGGCAAAGTCGGCGCCGCCTGCCAGCTCTTTCCGCAGCTTGTCTGCCTTCTCACGAGCCTTTTTCTTATCATCATCGGAGGCCGTGCTGTCAACACCTATCAAAATATGACTGGCTTTGACGCTTTCATCCCGTTTGAACTTTTCCGGGCTGTTGTCGTAAAAAGCACGGACTTCCGCTTCCGAGACAACAATTTTTGACATAAATACCGTATCAATATACCGTGAGATCAACAGGTCACGACGGGTGTACTCCCGTATATCCTTTTCCTCCATTTCAAGATCCTTGATGGCTTTTTGGAAATCCTGCTCATCCTTAAAACGCGCCTTACCCTGAACCAGTTTGGCATCAATCTGTGTATCCAGATCTTTCGGCTGTTCCGACTTGATAGCGGCCTGATAAAGCAACTCAGCAGAGATCAACTGCTCCACGGCCTGCTGGTCAACAACTGCCTGCTGTTCGGCCGGCACCTCCTGACCACGCATCAATACCTTTCTTGCCCGGCGCAGCTCCACTGCGGCAATTGCGGTCCCATTTACGCGCGCAACCGCTCCCTGAAGCGAAACCTCCGCCGGAACAGCAACGACGGCGGTTTGCGCTTCCGGACCGGCGACAGCAGCAACGCTCCAACATGATACAAGTGCAACAACCAGAAATCCTTTTGCCAACATCGATGAATACATATTTCGCATCGTACCGGATACTCCTTTAAGTTAAATTTTGGATAGTTTAGCACACTCAACCCAAGCATGAAAAGCCAAACATATTTTTGACATTTGTTTTGCTTTCAGATACATTCTCCCCCTGTTTCTGCGCCAATAAGGCGTATGACACACCCCGTCTGCAACCAGTTTATCAGGAGGAAATGTGGAAATGAAAAGGGTTCTCGTAGTTGATGACAGCCTCTCCGTTGCCCGCCAGCTTGAAAAGATAATCGGCGAATCAGATGACTTTACGTGCGTCGGGCATGCCAAGAACGGCGCCGAGGCGATCAAGATGAACCATACCGAGGATCCGGAAATCATCTGCATGGACATGAATATGCCCGGCATGGACGGCCTGACGGCTTTACGCACTCTTTCAGTCATGGATAAAGAGGTCAAGGTTGTGATGGTAACATCGCTGGGCGGAGTTGGCGACAAATTTACCGAGGCACTTAAACTTGGCGCCAAAAATGTCATTTCGAAACCGTTCGAAGCCGACAACGTCCTGCGAATTCTGCGGGAACTCTAATCCATCCAATTCAACAACAGAGACAAGAGGCGGTATATGGCGGTTACATTTTTCGGACAATTTCTAGTAGAACAGGGGATCGTCTCCAGAGAAGAACTGGTGAACGCTATCGATCGTCAGGAGAATAACAACCTTAAACTTGGCGAGATGGCGGTAGCAATGGGGCTGATTACCCCCGCGGATATTCAGAGGGCCCACAACGCACAGATGTCCAAGGACATGAAGCTTGGTGACCTGCTGGTCGAGATGGGTATTTTAACACTCAGCCAACTGAACGATGTCATTACCCGCCAAAAAAACACTCATTTGTATATTGGCGAAGCGCTGGTTCAGATCGGGTCGCTGTCAACTGACGACCTTGAGAGGCACCTAGACGCCTTCAAAGCCAACCAGGCCGAGTTTGTTTCAAACGGCATCGAGTTGCCGATCACCTCGCCGCATAATCAAATTTGGGAAATGACGGCCGACCTTACCTACAAAATGATTACCAGGGTACTTGACCTGCAGTTCCGGCCCGGCAAATGCGTGTTGACGAATGTCATCTCACCGAACTTCATGCTGGCGGCCATGGATCTTTCCGGAGATGTAGAGGCCCGTTACCTGATTTCCGTTTCCGAGGGGGTGCAAAAATCAATTGCCAAGGCGATTCTACGCGAAGAATCGGTCGAGGGGGAACCGACTGAAGTACTTGAAGATACCGTCATGGAGTTTATTAACGTCGTGTGCGGCAATGTGGCGGCCAAAGCCTCCCAGATGGGGGTCATCATGGATATCACTCCGCCGGTCACCATTGATGCCCCGGAGAATGGCCTGGCGGTTCCTGACGGTCATACGGCGCTCAGCTTTCCAATCCATATCGAAGATGGCGACACGATGGAGATGATTCTGCTGATCAGGAACTGATTGTTTTAAGCGATATGCGTTAATTTACAAAAGGCACCCTCACATTTGAAGGTGCTTTTTATATTTCGCAACTTCACCGCCACACCTCATCCGTATACTCCCCCGCCATATCCCGCACGAGCAGAGGTGCTTCCACAACCGGGGCACTGCGTCTCCCTTTGGCCAGCTCGGCCATGAACATGGTTGCCGGAGACGCGGCGTTGTTGTGTATCATCCGCAAACGGAGTACCGACAGTTTCATGTCCGAAGCCACCGCCATGAATTCGGGCAAACGGGCCGGAAGCTGGATAAAGCAGATTTTCCCCGATGGCTTGACCATATATTTGGCCGCAGCAATAAAATCGGCAAGCCCCGCCGTTGTTTCGTGGCGGGCTGCGTCACGTCCGGCCCGGGGACTGATACGGCCGCTCTCCCTGGTCCGAAAGGGGGGGTTTGATACGACCAAATCGAACGTCGAGTCCGGGTAGCTTTTACGGAGATTGATAACGTCGCCGCAATGCACGGAAACTCGTCCGGCAAGGGTATTATGCTGAATATTCCGTTCAGTCACTGCCGCCATGTCCGGATTATTTTCAACCGCAACAACCGACACCGCCTGGTTGACCCGTGCCAGTACGAGTGAGATGACACCACAACCGGCGCCAAGATCGGCGATAACGCCTCCAGACGGTAATACCCCGCAAAAACGCGCCAGCAGCAGCGCATCCAGAGAATACCGATACCCGGACCAGGGCTGAAACAGCTGCAAGCCAAACAGTTTAAGATCATCCAGCGTAAAATCCCTCATCCCTCATCCCTCATCCCTCATCC
>CAIYZD010000035.1 GCA_903930585.1 uncultured Geobacteraceae bacterium
ACTTGTTTCAACTTGTGGATCTTGAGTTGGTACCTCTAAATAACTGCAAGTTAAATCAGATCCAACAATTGTAAGCGTGCCGCTCACATTGGGTAGAGACATCAATGCGGAGACAATTTGGTCAGCCAGCAAAAAGCACTCGCGGATATGGGATGCTGCGGCAACTTCATCTTCGTAGACGCCACCCCAAGCTAGTTGCAGGAATATACGCAAGGAACCGAAGATAAGATAGTAATGTAACGCCCAGGAATTTATGCCGTAACCGGACTGTGCCAGAACGACATAATCTTCCACAGGAGATTCTTCCGCCTCCTGTAAGAAGTATTGAATAAAGTATGGTGTTTTTTTATCCGCCCTGGTTGAGAAAAACCATTCGCTTTGCTCTCTCAATCGCACTGCGAGATCGTTAGGGATCGTAGGGAAAGCCACGCCAGCCTCCAGAAAAAGTTGCCTAGCATTTTCAATGTCAGTCATGTCGAATAACTCCAAATTCATCGTTCATCTCCGCGTATCAACTCAGTTTAATGAAAATAAAAATGAGCAAGGCTATCACGCATAGCGTGAAGAATAAGGGAGCTGCTTTGTATGACCTATAGAAACAGTACAAGGACGTTGCAAGCAAACCCACTCCAATAAAGCTACTTTTTTTCATAAATTAGGCCGCGTTATTAAAATTAGTTGGCAAAAGATGAAGGTCTTGCCTCCCGAAACAACTTCTCGACTTCGGCCTGAATAGGCTTCGCTTCCTGATAATAGACAAAAGAGCCACCGATCTTCCTGCTTTCGATATGTGTCGGTCTATAATCCTCGTCCCAAATAACCAGCACTGTTGCCCGAGGTTCTCCAAACCAGCTGAAAAAATAGGCCACGCCCTCCTCCACGCTTTTTTCCCAGAACTCATCAAACTCGACTTTTGTAACCAGATTTTCGCAAAACAATTCAGGCCAAGATCTGATTGGTACCAATAGTTCACTACCCTCTATTGGTGGCGGAGGAAATTTTTCATATATTGTGTTATCGACTATTCTTAGCTTCATGGCATCCCTCTTCGTTAGGTTAAGACCACATAACCAGGCTTTCTGACATAAGGCCAGGTGCTTCATTTAAACTGGTCGGAATCCAATGGACCGTCTCATTGGTTAGATCAACGATGCTTAATCGTCCCCCTTTCCTGTACATACCAGTGAACGCTCCAGTGTCGACGCAAAGCGTGTTTGCTTTAGGAATAAAAGTTACATGAGGCTTTATGGTATGCCCTACCACCACTGTCATTCCGCTGATATGAGCCGCATAACTTCGAGTCCAGAGCAGATCTTCGGGATCAGTATGCGCCAGCCGTTTGCCTGGATTCACGCCACCATGGACGAAAATATACTGATCCAGCTCTGCAAAGACAGGCAGTGTTTCCATGAAAGAGATGTATTCAAAAGGGACAGCCTCACCAAAACTCTTTAATGTTGCATCGCCACCGTTTTCAAGCCAGAGAGAGAGTGCATCATGTCCATATACTGTTCTGTCATAAAACGCCTTAACACAGATATCTTCATGATTACCCCTGAGCAGAACGAGATTTTCTCCGGCGGACTGCTTGAGCTTGATGAAGTAGTCCAGAATATCTTTTGAATTCGGCCCTCGGTCGATGTAATCGCCCAGCACGATCAACCGGTCTGTGGTGTGCTTGTAACGAATACCATCAAGCAGCAGAAATAATTCATCTGCCATTCCGTGGATATCGCT
>CAIYZD010000036.1 GCA_903930585.1 uncultured Geobacteraceae bacterium
ATGTTCTTTGCTAAAACAGAGATTCAGATCGAGGGGGCTAACGGCTGGGCGGCAACGCTTCCGACGTGGAGAATAGAGAAGCACCTCCTTCTGGATATTTTCTGGGGGGGACGGGCCATGACCGGATACCACGCGTGGGTATTCTCCTTCATGTTTCTGGCGTTTCACCTTCCCCATGTTATCCGGGGCAGTTTCTCGTGGCGGATGGAAGCCCGCTGCATTGCAGCATTAATGCTCTTCTGGATCGCGGAGGACTTTCTCTGGTTCGTCTTCAATCCGGCCTTTGGTCTATCACGGTTTTCACAGAACCTGATCCCGTGGCATAAACACTGGATGCTGGGAGTGCCCACCGACTATCTGACCTATATGCTGCTCGGCGGATTGTTCCTGGCCTGGTCGTTTCTCGGCAGTCACACGAAAGCAGGTTCGCCTGCTTTAGCCCGCCGCACGGAGTCCTGACCGATGCCGCCAAAGTCCGTACGTTTACCGCCTGATACGGCAACCATCCTGGAACGTTCCAGAGGCGTCCTCTTTGTCCAGTGGGAGGAATTGCTCCGGTCGAGACGCACCGTATTGAAATCATCGAATCCGGATGATATCCATGATTTGCGAGTCGCTTCACGGCGTTTCAGGGCGGCGCTGGAACTGTTCTATCCGTTCGCTCCGAAAGGTTCAAGAACGGAACTGAAGAAAGACGTGCGCAAGCTCACCCGGCTGCTCGACGCCCTGCGCAACATTGATGAGGCGCTGATCTTCTTCACCGCCCGGACCGGCCGGCTGGACAATAGTGCAATTTGCCAGGCACTGGCCGAGCAAAGAAGCAGAGAATATAAACGGGTCCACAAAGCGCTTACGCACTTTGACCATTGCACTCTTGACCGACTGGTGCGGGAAATGGTTGCCGTGCTGAATGAGGACCTGACCACGGAGCGGAACAGATTTTCACTACTGGCCTACTTCTCCGAGGTTTCCATCAGGCAGTACATGTCCATACATCATTCGCTCACCGTTTCATCAGCACCGGAACAGCGCGCATCGCGCCACAAACTGCGTATCGCCATAAAAAAGTGGCGATATTTTCTGGAGACGATTGCGCCGGTTCTGGAGTGTAATTATACTCATATCCTGGGGCTGCTTAAAGAATATCAAACTCTGCTGGGACGGATGAACGATATCGACATGTTCGAAGAACTGCTCTGCACTCTGGCGTTCCCTCCCGTCGAACGAAAGCGTGCGGAAGCGGCCCTCCTGGCGGAGTATGCCTTTTTGATGAAAGATTTTACGGACCTTGTCGAGCAAAAACCGCTTGCTTACACATTTATATTTTAAGGGGAACTATGAAAAAATCACGCATCGCCGCAATAGACATCGGAACCAACTCCATACGCTGTATCATTGCGGAAGCCGGCAAAGAGGGAACGTTCAAAATACTGGATGACGAGAAGGCAACCGTACGTCTGGGAGAGAAACTGGCCATGACGGGGGTTATTTCCGATGAGGCGGCAGGCCGTGCGATAGAAGCCATTCAGCGGTTTCGAAAACTGGCAGCCGGTATGAATGTGGAAGCATTTGAGGCGGTTGCCACCAGCGCCGTCAGAACTGCAAGCAACGGCAAGGAACTGGTTGCTACTCTTTCGAAAGAGCTGGGACACGAAATCAAGATTATTTCCGGTGAAG
The DNA here is from genome assembly GCA_903930585.1 of uncultured Geobacteraceae bacterium. GTDB lineage: Bacteria > Desulfobacterota > Desulfuromonadia > Geobacterales > Pseudopelobacteraceae > JACRCG01. Next base: position 1,678 of record CAIYZD010000036.1, read on the forward strand.
AGGAGGCCGAACTGACGGCAGCATCCGCCCTGGCCAACTTTGATATGTCCGGAAAACGGTACGCCATGATCGACATCGGCGGAGGGAGTGTCGAAATCATTACGGCGTGCGGCAACCATGTGGAAGAGTTCTATTCACTCGATCTCGGCGCGGTTGTCATGACCGACCGCTTTCTGACCAGCGATCCGATAGCAGAAGGGGAACTGCGGAAACTCCAGCGCCATGTCAAGGAAAGCCTCAAACGCACGTTCTCCGGTAATAAAATATCCGTGGATACCCTGATAGGCTCCGGTGGGACCCTGACCGCCATCGGCTGCATGGCGATGCAGATGCTCAAGGACAACTACGTATCCATCCATGGTTACGAAGTGCTGAGGTCGGAAGTTGTCCACCTTCAGGCAATGCTGGTGCATCGGGATCTGAAAGGGCGCCGGACGGTACCGGGGCTTAATCAGGATCGGGCCGACATCATCGTTGCCGGCGTGGTGGTGATCGACGAACTGATGCGCTTTTTTGAAGCGAATCGCATCGTGGTGAATGAACGGGGCATCCGCGAAGGGCTCCTCATCAGGGCCATGAAGCGGCTCGGGCTTGCCGCCGGAAACGGTACCCTTCCCACATGGAAAGATGCCGTCATGGAATTTGCCCGCTCCTGCCATGTGGACGAACCGCATGCGACTCACGTTGCGGATATGGCCCTCAATATCTTCGACGCTTTGGAACTGCCCTTCGGACTAAAAAAGTCGGATAAAAAACTTCTTGAAGCGGCCGCCATTCTGCACGACATCGGCTATTTCATCAGCTACGGCAGCCATCACAAGCACTCCTACCATCTCATCCGCCACGCCGAACTGTTCGGCTTCACCCCGCGCGAACGGGAACTGATTGCGCAGATTGCGCGGTATCACCGCAAGTCGCTCCCCAAACGCAAACATGACGCTTTTCAGAGCCTGAAAGAAAAAGATCAGGTCCTCGTAGCACGCCTTGGAGGAATCCTGCGTCTGGCCGACGGACTGGACCGCCGCAGGAATGGTTTGGTCCAGTCCGTATCCTGTCAGTTCGCCGGTACAACCATAACGATTCACCTGACTGCAATGGAGGATATTTCGGTAGAAATCTTCGGCGCCAACGCCAAAAAGGATCTGTTTGAGAAGGCGTTCGGCAGTACGGTGGTTTTTGCAACGGCATGACGATCATAATTCCCTGCATTGGCAGATAAATGTTCGGTCTCCGCATGGTTTCACCATCAAATCGTCACAATCATTTTGCCTACATGTAACGTTGCCACACCGCAAATCGGTGTACAATTCCACCAATAACTACTATCCGGTTAATCAGCTCCTCTCGCTGTAGCCCTGAAAGGAGGTCGCTCGGTATGTTTGCACCAAACGACACTCTGTTACATTCGTCCGACAAAAAAGTCAGGATTGCGCTACTGTATGCGTTTGCCGGACTCGTATGGATATTGTTTGCCGATACCGCGATCAGTTGGCTGGCAAAAGATCTGTACCAGATTGAGCAGCAAGCCGTTCTGAAATGGATGTTCTTTGTTATCGTAGCTGCCGGCGTATCGTATCTGCTGCTCCGCAATTATACCGGATTGTTACGCTCAATTCCGAAACCGTTTTTACCGGATGAGCGGGACACAAACATACTTGCCTATTATGACCGTGAGACCGGTCTCCCCAACCATAACCTGCTGCTGGACCGATTGAATCAGATCATCGCTTTTAACAGCCGCAAACGTAAACAGTCGGCGGTTATCTATATCGGTCTGACCGGCTGCAAAGATGTTGTCGACGCCAGTGGCGGGGGCGAAGTGATCCGCGGTATTGCCGAACGCCTGGTTTCGAAGCTGCGGCACTATGATACTGTCTCCCGCATACATCGCGACGAATTCGTACTCGTACTGGGTGGGACCGTACTTGAGGGGGATGTCACCGTAATTCTGAACAAGTTGCTGGCCGTGTTCTCCGAACCACTCAGGATCGGAACGAATGAAACCATCGTCCCTGCCTGTTTCGGTATTGCCTGTTTCCCGGCGGACGGTGCAACCAGTGAATCGCTTCTTCACAATGCCCATGTTGCCATGAAACAGGCCCGCCAGAACAACATGACGATCCAGTATTACTCCGAGGCGCTTCAACAGAAAGCCACGGAACGGCTCATAATCGAAACCGGATTATTGCGGGCCATGGAAGAGCGTGAATTATTCCTCTGCTACCAGCCAAAGATGGACATCAACGGCATGGACATCATCGGTATGGAAGCATTGGTGCGCTGGCAACACCCCGATCACGGCGTTATCCCGCCTGAAAAATTTATCTCCGTGGCGGAAGAAAATGGTCTGATCGTACGGTTGGGGACATACGTATTACAGGAGGCATGCCGTCAGAACAAGGCCTGGCAGGTGGCGGGCTTCCCGAAACTGCGCGTCTCCGTCAATCTTTCCGCCAGTCAGCTGCGTGATAGTTCCTTTGTGCCGCTGGTAGTCAAGACTCTTGCCGAAACCGGGCTGGAACCCCGTTTTCTCGAACTTGAGCTAACCGAAAGTGCCCTGATGAGCGATTCCGGCGATACGGCCTGCAAACTTCTCCGCCTGAAAGAGTTGGGGATCAGCATTTCGGTCGATGACTTCGGCACCGGCTACTCGTCGCTCTCATATCTCAAACATCTGCCGATCGATACAATCAAAATTGACCAGTCATTCGTAAGAGATATCGTCACTGACCCGGATGATGCCGCCATCGTTGACGCTATTATTGCCATGGCCCACTCGCTCAAGCTGAATGTCATTGCCGAGGGGGTTGAAACACGTGAACAGCTCGAATTTCTCCGGCAACGTAAATGCCGGCAAGCGCAGGGGTACTATTTTGCCCGTCCACTCGATCCGCCACAGTTTGAAGCCTTTGTAACGCATTTCGTGTCGGCCGACGACGTGCCGGCAAACTTACCCATCCTCTCCGGCACGGTCAACCCGGATGAGCCTTTGTGCCCGAAAGTGCCCAGACAATCAGATTCCACCGCTAAATCGGCCGTAGAAACCGACACAGTGGAATATATCGGTGAGATTTCCATCCCGGTACTTCCCGCCCACCCCGGAGATAACCTTGCGGTCGTTCTCAAACGCTTTCAGAGCGATCCGGCCTTACTGGTGTTGCCGGTGGTAAGCGATGGGCACGCCGTCGGAATAATCAACCGCTCGACGTTTCTGGAAGAGCATGTCATTGGCATCAACATGTTTGCCTTCCACATCAACCATGCCAGGAAGATGCGTGATTTGATGGTTCCGGTTCATCTGGAACTGGAAGCGAATATTGGTATCAGGGATGCTGCCCAGGCAATTAAGACGCAGGAGGCGGATGTCCGGGTAGACAATATCTGTGTTACCCGTAGCGGTATCTATCAAGGGGTCGTTGATGTCAACCGCTTTATCAGCGCCATTACCGATATCAACCTGACTCTGGCAAAAGGCGCCAACCCTCTGACCGGACTGCCGGGCAACGAGAGTATCCAGCGGGAGATCAACAGGCGGCTTCAGTCGGGAGAGGTCTTTGACATCGCCTACATCGATATCGACAATTTTAAGCCGTTCAACGATCACTACGGGTTTCAGCGGGGGGATGTAGTCATCAAGAGCATTGGAGAGATAATCTCCAGCGTGATCCGAACGTCCAGCGTCGGGTTCTCATGTTTTTGCGGACATATCGGAGGTGACGACTTCATTATAATAACCGGTCCGCACCAGGCAAAAAAACTCTCGTCAGAGATCATCTCGGCGCTGGATGAGTATTTGCCGGTATTCCATGGAGAAAAGGACCTTTCCGCCGGTCGTTACAGTGCCGTTAACCGTAAGGGAGAACTGGAAGCCTTCGGGCTGCTCTCCCTTTCCATCGGCATCGTCAATACCCGTTTGACGCCGGTTGCCTCCTATGCCGAGCTGGCGTCAATCTCCACCGAAGTCAAAAAGGCGGCAAAAAAACTTCCGGGATCATCGATCGCTGTTAATCGCAGACAGAGTGAAACTGAGTAATTATATTTATATTGACTATTATAACTATAATAAATATTATTTTATAAGTTATGGCCGTTTCAGTTCCAGATATCAAGCGCGAGGAGAACAGTATGAAAAAGGAAAAATCAAAACCCGTCGTAGAAGAACCGACCGGCAGTATTAATGAACAGGGAACCGTCAAAAGTGCCGCAGTGAAGAAAAAGAAAAAAGACACGCAGGATGAAGAAACGCCGGCAGTACTCCCCAAGGCAACAAAAGCAAAATCTGATAGGGGAGAAAAGATTGAAAAGAAGGTCGTTGAGTCAAAGGAGAAGAAGGCTCCGAAGGAAGACAAAGTGACCAAGTTTCTCGTCAGCATGAAAAAGTCGGTGCGTAAGAGCATTAAGAAAGAGGCTGCCGAGGTTGGTATTAGTATGAATGAATTCATCGTATTGGCGGTAGAGGCAAAACTGCGTCAAGGATAACAGATGGGAAATCTTTTCAAGAGGTCGTATTGTGGGAGTTGTGGTGCAAAATAAGGAGTCTGTTCGCTTGGTGCTCCCCGGTGACCTTGGGCCGGAATGTCTGCGGACGGAATGGAGGTTGGAGATCCATTCGCAGGAATCGAAGGTCCTGGAATTTTGGGATACGTTCGAGTGGGGGCTCTGGTTTGGCGGGCATGTTCTTTACAGGTGCGGTGGTGTGTACAACTTGTGTCGCCATGAGAATGGCACTATCGGTGCGGTGGTGTGTGTGAGGAACAGGCAGTCGGTATACGGCGGTCCTGGAGAGACTTCAAGATAGAGCCGTTACGGGCGGCACTGGAGGAAATGCTTGGCCTGAGAGCTCTTGCGATGGTGGTTGAGGGGACATTCCGTCTGAGCCGGTGTGATGTTCGTGATGGGGCGGGGAAGATTGTGTGCCGGCTTGAGTGGGCATCGGTTTTTGCAGGGAAGGAGGGAGAGGAAGAGTTGCAACGCTCTTGTCGGGTGCTGCCGTTGCGCGGTTACGAGGCGGAGGCTGATCGTATGGTGGAGCAGCTGATCCGGCACGGTGCAACAACGTCCGGAGATGGCCCCTTGGAGCTTTTACTGAGGCATGCGGACCGTGAACCTCGAAAGTACACGTTGCGACCGGCCTTCGGTCTGGAAACTGAAACTGCTGCTCGTGAGGCCGTAGGGCGGATAGTGGGTGCGATTCTGAAGATTGCCGTCAGCAATGTTCCGGGAATTCTGAGTGACCTTGATACGGAATTCCTCCACGATTACCGGATCTGCCTGCGGAAGATCCGCTCTGTGCTGAGTCTGGTAAAGGACGTGTATCCGGTTGCGAAATCCCGGCGAATACGGAAGATCCTTGGCGATCTTGCACGGCAGACTAACCGGCTGCGTGACCTGGATGTGTACCTTCTGTCACGTGACGAATATCTTGATTTGCTCCCCCCCAGACTCCGTCCGGCGCTTGAAGGGATGTTCGATGATTTTTCGGCGGATAGGGAAGTGGAGGTTCGACGCACAATTTCTAAAATGGGTGCGTCGCTGCATCGCAAGATTCTTCGGGAAACCGCACTGTTTTTTTCAGAGCAAACCTCGCACAAACATTCACCGGCTGCCGACCTCCCTGTGGGGCCGCTGGTTTTTCGTTGTATCTACAAGCGGTACCGGAAGATTAGGAAGATTGCAGCGGGAATCGGAACGGACTCGCCTGACGAGATGGTTCACCAGATTCGTATTGAGTGTAAAAAACTGCGCTATCTTTTGGAGTTCTTCACTGAAATCATTCCCAAGGAAGAGGGGGGTGCGATGCAAAAGTCGCTACGACGATTACAGGGCCGGCTTGGCGACTTTAACGATGCTTCGGTACAACAAAAATCGCTGCTGAATTACTGGGAACAGAAACGATGCGGGGCTGAAACCTCCATGGGGTTGGGCGGGCTTGTTTCTATCCTCTATCACCGGCAACAAGAGACGCGTGGCCTTATCGAGCAGGCACTGGAGGAGTTCTGTGGCGCTTCGACGGCTGCGGCCTTCAAACGAACCTTTAAACAACCGATTACTGTTTCCGCAACGTAATGCCCCATAGGTACGTACAACAATGAAAATACTATCTTCATACAGCATCAAGGGTGGGGTCGGAAAGACGGCCCTTGCGGTTAATCTGGCGTTTGCACTGTGCGAGGCAGGTCATCGAACCCTCCTTCTTGACCTTGACCCGCAGGGAGCCGCTGCCTTTTATTTCCGGGTGGGCAGCGCGGAGAAGTTCCGGATGCGTGACGCGCACTCTCTTGCGGAGGGACTTCGCAAAAACATCCGGGAGTCCGACTTCCCGGGACTTGATATCATTCCCTCGAATCTTTGTTATCGGCACTTCGATATTTTACTTGACGGAATGGCAAAGCGTCGGAAGCAGCTCCGGAAAGTGCTGGAGGAGTTCAAACCCGATTATGACGTGATCCTTATGGACTGCCCGCCGAACATAACGCTTCTCTCGGAAAACGTATTCCGGGCATCAGACGCGATACTGGTACCCGTCATTCCAACCGTGCTCTCAAAGAGGACACTGGAGCAGTTGACCGGTTTCTTCCGGGATGAAGATCTGCCCGGCGATATGCTCCGCCCGTTTTTTTCAATGGTTCAAAAGAGGAATAAAATGCACCGGGAGATTATGGCCGATCTTCCGGCATCGCATCCGGGATTCTTGAAAACAGCCATCCCGTTTTCTGCGGACGTTGAAAAAATGGGTGTGCACCGGATGCCGTTGCTGGCATATTCCAGTATCTGCGAAGCAGCGATGGCCTACCGTGCGCTCTGCAACGAAATTCTTTTTCCGCCCGGTCTACAATCATGATCGAAATAGAACGAAAGTTTTTACTAAAATCACTGCCTGCTGAAATGGGGAGAGGGACACTCATCATGCAGGGGTACCTTGCACACGACGAGCATATGGAGGTCCGTATCCGGCAGTACGGGAACAACCACTTTCTTACCGTCAAGGAGGGCTCCGGGCTCATACGCCGGGAAACCGAGGTCGAGATCTCGCCCCAGCAGTTTCTTGCGCTCTGGGCATCGACTGAAGGGAGGCGACTTGAAAAAATTCGCTCGCTGGTCAATTACGGTTCATACCAGGTTGAGGTGGATCGCTATCAGGGTGACCTCGAACCGCTGCTTGTGGCGGAGGTTGAGTTTTCTTCAGTTGATGAAAGCGAGAGTTTCGAGAAACCGGATTATTTCGGGCAGGAAGTTACAGATGTGGAGGGTTACAAGAACCTTTTCCTTGCAATCCACGGGATTCCTGACGATCCGGCGCTGGATTACCAGATTGGGGCGCTTCCCTATCTGTTTCGCGGAGGACGGTTACACCTCGTGATTGTTATGAATTCGGCCCAATCCCGTTGGATTATTCCCAAGGGGCAGCCGGAACCGGGCATGTCCCGGCACGACGTTGCCGTCATGGAGGCCATGGAGGAAGCCGGAGTTATCGGGAGTTGCCGCCCTGGTCTCCATGTGACGTGCCAACGCAAGGGGGAGAAGACTCTCCATATTTATCCGCTGAGAGTCACCACCGTGTTGAAGAAATGGCCGGAGATGGATTGGCGGAAGCGGGCGGTGCTGCCGCTTCACAAAGCTTTGAAGATGATCAGCGATCCGGAACTTTCGGAGTGCATCCAGCGTCTGGCCTCCCGTCTGCACGGCTGATTTTCTGTTGACGTTCCAGTGCCGATATATTACCGGTAAATCATTCGCATGCAGGTATTTCCTCTCTCCTCCATTTTCCCAGTTTTACGAGTACATCAGACAAAATTAGCGGTAAGGTTTTGAGCCTATCATAGGAACGAAAACCCACGCTAATACAGAGTTTAGTGGATTGTGAATCTGGTTGGAATGCCGCCAGTTTACCCCAAAAAACCATTGGAGCACTCCAACAGAGCCAGCCTGAGTTTTGTCCCGTTTGTAGGCTTCATCTCATGCCTCAGCTCTCCGAGTTCAGCGGCTTGCCGCTGCTCTTCGGCTAATTCAAAAGCTGACAAGACAATTGCCGGGATCGATTTAGAAATGGCCGGATGGCTTTTGATATCTATTAAATTCTAAAATCAGGACGAAAGATTCGGGCCTTACTGATGTTACGATTCTGATTCCACCGTGGCAAACTGTTCATAAATTTCATCAAACTCCCTGTTTGTCTTTTTGAAGGTCTGCAGCAGATCCGGGTCGAAATGTGACGGTTCCGTCCTGCCGTCTCCCTCCATGATAATGCGGCAGACCGCGTCGTGATCAAGGGAGGGCTTGTAGCTGCGCTTGTTTCTCAAGGCGTCATACGTGTCGGCTATGGTTACGATGCGGGCATTCATCGGGATGGCCGTTCCGCAAATACCAAAGGGATAGCCGCTGCCGTCCCAGCGCTCGTGGTGATACTGCGCAATAGTACGCGCGATCTCCAGTCGTGGGTGATTGCCGATAATCTTTACACCGAAAATGGTATGCTCGCGCATCAGCACCATCTCGGCTTCCGTCAACTGACCCGGTTTTTTTAAGGTTTCGGGCGGGATATGTATTTTTCCCACATCATGAAGCTGACTCTGCTGTGCAATAATTTCGGCCATCTCGTCCGAGTAGCCGATTTGGCGGCATATTGCAGCGCAATAATTACCCACCCGCTGGATATGGTTGCCGGTCTCCTCATCGTTCGCCTCTGCCGCGCGAGCCAGAGACGTAATGGTGTAGAGGAATGCTTCATCTACGGAATTTTCCCGTTCACGGGCACTCTGCGCCTTCCGTACGCTCTCGATGCAGTGTCGCAGGGATGCGTCCACCTTGCAGCTATCGAACGGCTTGAGCAGATAGTGGCTGATCCCCAGTTCTATGGCGCCCAAAAGATAGCGCGACTCATCGTAGGCTGACGTTATGATGATGGCAGCCTTATGATTCGTTTTCGTAATGGAGCGGATCATTTCCAGGCCGTCCATGACCGGCATCCTGACGTCGGTCATTACGATGTCAGGCGCGTTTTTTCGAAAAGAGTCAAATCCCGCAGCCCCGTTTTCCGCAACTAATACCCGCTCGAAGCGGTTATTCAAATAACCGCACATATACTCACGTATGGCAACGTCATCTTCAACGTACAAGATCGACATATCTCTTGTTTTTTCATTCATAGCGCTGCTCGGTTCCAGGCCGTATTCGGATGGGTATCCGTAAAGCAGTGTCCGAGTCCCAAGCGCTCGATGGTCTGCCGCATGCTGTCGGTCAGATTAAGGAACTGTGCCTCCATGCCACCAATCCTGACGCACTCCATCCAGACGTGAAGGAGCTGAAGTCCGTTCATGGCAATGTAATCAATACACCCGCAGTCGATATGAATCCGTTCTTTACTTGCCGACGTCAGATCGTGCAAAGAATGAGATAACGAATCTACCTGGTTCATAGCTCCCGTGGCGGGCCAGTTTCCTGACAACTGGTGCCTGCTGTCTGTAACTTCTGTTCTCATACATCTCTTTCTGTCTGATTTTGGTAATAGAGTTCTCAGATATTGGCAACCGTTAGGCCCGCGAGGTATTCTTTTTAGCATATGCAATATTACGATAGGGTTCCAATTTTGATATATTATCGTTAATACGTTTACACGTCACGAATCAGCTGCTTTTGTGTTTCTATTCGAGAAATACGGTGCCGTTTTGGTGACGATTTAGTGAGAATAACGTCTTTTGGGTGTGATTTTTGAGAATGCGATGTACATCCATATTGTTCGCAAGAGTTGAGGGGGGTATTCCAGATTCCCGTCAGGAGTTTTCATGGGAATGTCTCAAAGGGTGCTGTTTGTGGATCCTTCCACCAGTTTATACAAGATCAGGAAATAGGGCTTTGACCGCTATTTTGGGCCGCCGATCTCGGCGTGCACCTTGTGGAAAAATAACGGGCTCTCAACTTTGGCGTCGGTATCTTTGCCGGTTCGATATTTCCCGGCCCTACCCTTCCTCTACCGCACCGGGAGCACCAATTTCATTCGACGGATTCGCACGGTGGCAGTCAGTTCAATTATCTCGGCTTGGAGTTAATTGGTCATCATCTTTGAACGGCCAACCGGCGTCTGTTTCCCGGTTGCACCCTCTCCACCACATGACGGATTGCCTCCACCACCGACATGGCATATTCTTGACGACTGACGAGCGACACATGGTCGGCACCTTTGACAACAAAATGGACACTGTCGGACGAGAGTTCAGCAAGCTCCCTTTGCAATTCAGGATGATTAGGCAAAACTGCCCTGCACGCAGTAATTCCATTTCTAAATCAAACATGCTATAATACACTCACTTTCCCAAGGGGGTGTGGTTATGGCACGCACAGCAAGTGGTCTTCATTTGCTCGACAAGGCAAAAGAACTTTTGGCTAATG
>CAIYZD010000037.1 GCA_903930585.1 uncultured Geobacteraceae bacterium
CCAGTTATCAGGAGACTGGACCATTGCAGGAGTTATGAACCAGATAGATTCGTTATCTCATTATTTGCAGGAGCTGGCGTCAGCTTGTAAAAAGCGCATTCACATTGACTGTGAGCGTATCGAGGCCATTGACATGAGCGGGCTGCAGCTCCTCCATGTCTGGATGGAGTGTGTCAGAATGCGCGGTATGGAGGCACAGCTGCTCAATCTGACCGACAGCATGCGGCAGACCATCGAGCGTTTAAGACTCGGACACTGCTTTACGGACAATTCCCCTCCTGATGTTGTCTGATTTGGGAGATGCATTATGAATGTTGATCTCAGTCAATTCTACCAAGTTTTTTTCGATGAGAGCGCCGAAAATCTTGCAGAGATGGAGCGGATATTTCTGGCCATCGATCCGGCCAATCCGGATGACGAAGAACTGAACGCCGTATTCCGGGCGGCCCATTCCATCAAGGGTGGGGCCGGAACTTTCGGATTTCCTGACATTACGGTGGTGACCCACACTCTTGAGTCCCTGCTGGATCTGGTCAGGCACCACGAAATAGCGCTCACCAGGGAAATGGTGGATGTATTTCTGCAAGCCGGCGATGCCATCACCATGCAACTGACCGGTCACCGTGACGGCAGCAGTGTGGATCAGCAGCTTATCGAGAGGGTTTGTGAACAACTGAGCGCCATCTCCGGCTGCAGCGTAGCGTCACCAGTTACCAAGCAGGTTCAGTCAACATCTCCCGCGCCACCGGAGCTGAATGCGGAAGCCGCCTCCGAGTCAACCTACCGCATTGTGTTCACCCCTCCTCACGACCTGTACACCCGCATGGTGCGCATGGAACCGATTTTTGAAGAGCTCTCCGCAATGGGTGATTTTACCCTGACAGCCGGAATTGAGCCTCACCACGAATTTGCCAATTATGATCCGACCCGCTGCCTGGCAATCTGGGAAATGACGTTGACAACCGACCGCACTCCGGACGATATCCGGGAAGTTTTTATGTTCGTGGCGGACGAGGACGAGATCCGTATCGAGAAGTCCACTGCGCCGGCGGCTATTGCTCCTACGCAGGGAGAGACCGCCCCGGACGGTGGAGCAATCCAGGGACGACGGCTGTACGACAAGAATGAAACCGCCCCCGGCGCCTATGGCCGGAGGCCCGGCGAAAAGGCCGAAACGTCATCAATCCGCGTCGGAGTGACCAAGGTCGATCAACTGATCAACCAGATGGGCGAACTGGTTATCACCCAGGCCATGCTGGCTCAGGCCGCCAAACAACTCGATCCGGTGCAGTTCGAGAATCTTCATCGCGGGCTGTCGCTGCTGGAGCGCACTACACGTGATCTCCAGGAAAGCGTCATGTCGATTCGCATGCTGCCGATCAGCTTCATCTTCAACCGTTTTCCCCGTCTGGTGCGTGATCTGGCCGACAAGCTGGGCAAACAGGTTGAACTGAAACTCGTGGGAGAAAGCACCGAATTGGACAAGGGGTTGGTCGAGAAACTGGCCGACCCGCTCACTCACCTGGTACGCAACAGTCTCGACCACGGCATCGAGTCGCCCGAGGCACGCATCGCGACCGGTAAATCCCCCGGTGGGACAATCACCCTCAAGGCCGTGCAGCAGGGAGGGCGTGTTGTCGTAGAGGTTGGCGATGACGGCGCGGGCCTCAATCGGGACAGAATACTGGCCAAAGCCGCACAAAACAGCCTGCCGGTTTCGGACACAATGAGTGACGAAGAGGTCTGGCAGTTAATCTTTGCTCCCGGCTTTTCTACTGCCGAGCAGGTCACCGATGTCTCCGGGCGGGGCGTCGGCATGGATGTGGTGCTGAAAAACGTCCACGCCATGGGGGGGCGCGTCTCTATCTTTTCCACTCATGGCTTGGGAAGCCGCGTGGTGATCTCCCTGCCGTTGACTATGGCCATACTTGACGGACTTTCAGTGCGGGTGGGAAATGAAACCTTCATCGTGCCGCTTAATTCGATTATCGAGTCGCTGCAACCGCTCAGCTCTGATCTGAACGAAGTCGGCCGGAACAATACCACCGTGCATGTCCGTGGAGAATACATCCCGCTGATGCGACTGGGGGATATTTTTTCCATCCCCGGCGCCGTTCAGCGCCCCGAAGAGGCGGTCGTCATGCTGATTGAGGCCGAAGGTGAACAACTGGCGCTGCTGGTGGATGAACTGCTGGGACAACATCAGGTAGTGATCAAGAGTCTTGAGACAAATTACCGCAAGGTGGACGGCACCGCAGGCGCGACCATACTTGGCGACGGCCGGGTAGCCCTGATTCTGGATGCGGTTGATATGGTCCGCCTCTGGCGGAGCCGGTAGAACAGACAAGAAAAAGGAGAGCCGTATGAATATGCAGATACAGACGACGGTGACAGCCGGAGGCGGGGTTCGGGAATATCTCACCTTCACCCTTGGAAAAGAGGCCTATGCCATGGACATCCTGAAAGTGCAGGAGATCCGGGGGTATGACGTGGTTACCCACATTGCCAATGCCCCCGATTTTATGAAAGGGGTCATCAACCTGCGCGGTGTAATCGTGCCGATCATCGACATGCGCATCAAGTTCAATCAGGACACTATCGTCTACGACGAGTTCACCGTGGTGATCATCATGAAAGTTCTTGGCCGGGTGATCGGCATGGTAGTGGACAGCGTCTCGGATGTGGTCACGCTATCGCCCGACAAAATCAAGCCCGCACCAGAGTTCGGCTCCGGCATCAATTCCGAGTATATCACCGGTATCGGCACATCGGGCGAGCAAATGCTGATTCTGGTCGACATCGAGCGTCTGATCGGAAGTGACGACATGCAATTGATGGCAATGGCCGACAACCGGCTGGATATGGCGGCCTGAAAAAGAGTACTTCATTTGAAAACCGAGTTGACAGCGGCACACCTTTCACAAACAAACAACGGGAGGAAAGCTCTTATGTTCAAAAACATTACAATTGGAACACGTCTGTATCTATTGGTGGGGTTTATGTCGATTCTTCTGATCGCTATTGGCGCTCTGGGGCTTAAAAGTGCGAAACACGCCAATGACGGGCTTGACGCTGTGTACAAGGATCGGGTTGTCCCTCTTGAACA
>CAIYZD010000038.1 GCA_903930585.1 uncultured Geobacteraceae bacterium
GCCTTCCACACCTTCCTGAAAGAAGCGGGACACGTTGTCAGAAACATCGCGTACCAGTTTGCTGTCGCGCAATTTCATGGAAGTGTATGTGTCCACAATCTGATTCACAAAGGGGTCGGCAAACAGGATGAACTGCATGATCGAGCCATCAGGCAGGTTTACACGGAACAACCCCTCCAGAGTCCTGATGGTAGTCTCACAGGCAAAAGCCAGGGGAGCACACTCCCACATCATCCCGAAGGTGTTATCAGTGTTCAGATAGATCTGATTCTTGGGGTCATGAGCAATCCACGGTAAATATTCGGAAAAATTGTCCCGTTCGGTGAGGCGGCGCAATTCGCTCCTGGTGAAGCCTCCTCCACTTCCAAACAACGCTGACGCTACTCCCATGTCTACTCCTCCTCGCCGGATGTAACGGAGTCACCCATCAACCAGCGCGGTTCATCAACGAAGAAGTAGACATAGCGCAGCATGTAGAATTCATTGTCCTGGCCGGTGTATGGCAGAAGGAGCACCCGCATGGTTTTCGGGGGAGCAACAACCGGTGTGACCGGTTCTTTCAGGAGTCCGCTGAATTTGTCGAACAGTGCCGATTGGTAGCGGTTGTAGGTACCGTTCTCTTTGGCCGACGGATGCAGGGAGATATCCTTCTTGCCTTCGGTGCAGAGACCGGCTGCTGCATTGTCAGCATTGCAATCGTCTTCCTTGTGTTCTGCAGGCGCTTCGCTTGATTTGCCAGGACTTGCTGTCGATTCCTTGTAGGCGGTTTGCACCGAAACGCACTTGCCGTTGCTGGTTTCAGGGCAGCTAAAGCTGCTTTCGTAGGGGTTGAGCAGGGCACAGCCGCTCATTGTCAGCATTCCTATAGTAATAAGGGCTTTCTTCACTTTCCGCCTCCCTTGGCAATTTTCTTGATGTCCAGATTGATTCCTTCGCTAATGACCAGTGTCACCGGCCTTGTGGCTCCGACTTCTATGACCGGCATGGTTTGCCTAGCCAGTTCCATATAAAACTTCTGGATCTCTTTGAAGCCACTCGACAGGCCGGACCCAAGCCCAGACATGGCAATGTCTTTGGGGTCAACGGTTTGTGTTGTACCGAGAGGGCTTACGGACATGGTCGTGGCCGCAGACTTAATCGCGTCACCGGCACCGCCGAAGAAGCCGGCCAACATGCTCCTGGCGATCATGGAGCCCATCTTGGCAACGACCCGGCCTCGCAGGCCAATTTTGCCGTCTTCATCAACGACGAACCCTTTGATCTTCTGGTCGACTACCGCCTGCCCCTTACGGTCGAGGCATGACAAGGAAACGAGCAGCAGTTCCGCGCGCTCGGTGGCCAGGTTCCCCTTGCCGTCAGCGATAACAAAGCACCCTTTGAGGTTTGCCTTGACGCTATTGGGCAGTACCGCTGGAGTCTTTACCCTGAGCAGCACCGGCACCGGATTTCCTTTGGCTTCCGAAGTGGTTGGAGCGTCCAAGCCACTCAACAGAGTCGCCTCCATAAAGGAAGGTGGCAGATAGACCGAGACGGTCCCGACGTCTTTTTTTTTATCTTCCGCATCAGCCTTGGCGGGCTTGCCTGATCCAGGAGACGAAACGATGGCGATATCGCCGATTTCGGTTTCGGGTGGAGATTGCAACTGGCCTGCAGCCATTCCTTGAGGTGCGGCAGGTGGGGGAGGAAGCGAGAAGCTGCTGCTTTGCGGCATCGGCGGAAGTGGCGGCAACGGCTGTTTTGATATCACTGTCCTGCCGGAACCGGCCTTTTGCGTCTGGCCCTGCTGTTGAGCAGTGACGGCAAGATGATTGTCACCAGGTACAGCGGGTGTAGTGCCGGCCTGAAGCACCGGTGCTGGAGTCGGGTCACCCTTTTTCTCTCGGGTGATCTCATCGAGTTTTTTCTGGAGTTCGGCAACTTTGTCGTCACGCTTGGCAATCTCCTTCTGACTTTCGAGGAACTGTGACTTTTCCAGGAGTTTTGGCTCGATGCTCAAGGGCGCTTGTTTCGCACTTTTTGTGGAAACGGAATCTTTCCCTCTGTTCATGGCGTAATATCCAATCGCGAATACGGTCACAAGAATGCAGCCTGCCGCACACCAGGCAAGATTCCGGCGCTGACTGCCACTGAGTCCGTTCCAGAAGGACAGGAGCTTATTTTTCATCGTCTGCCTCCTGGACATCTGACTCGGTACGGTTTTCTGTTGGCTCCTTTTGGTTTCCCGACTTGTTTGCAGGCAGACTCTGTCTTGGCTGATCCATTACCGGCAGGTCACCGGTCAGTCTACGAACCCCCTGTTTCTCGGCACGCTGCTCCACCACAAACACTCTGGAAGAGTCACCTGTTCGCAGAACATGACGTTCAAGTGATACAGCTATTGGGTTGTCCACCAGCGCCGTACGCAGAAACATCTTCTCGTTCATCTTGAACTCAGGAGTTTCGCCCCGCAGCGATGCCTCGAACTCCTTGATCCGGAGTCCTTCACCCTCGATGTCCACGGTTCGTTTGAGGGTCAGAAGGATTTCCCGGAACGTGAAGAATCGTTTTTCCTTTTTGCTGATGGTGTAGGAGTCAGGAATGTTCTCGGTGTAGACTTCCCTGATCGCCTTGAGTACTTTCTTCTCGAAGGGTAAGCCGGCATAGAGAGACAGGTTCTCTTTGATCTTCTTCTCCTGGCCGGAAGTGAGGCGAATTGTTTGGGATGGCACTCTCTGGGGAAATGCGACCAAGCTGAAGACTTTTTCGCCACATACGACATAAAGCTCGGTCGGTGTAGATGAGTAGAAGAACTTGTCCCCCTTCTTGGTCACCTTGAACTTCACGAAGGCATCCTTGCCGGTGATCTTGATCGTTATCCCTTTCTCGGTTGAGGTCAGGACTTCTCGAATGTCACCTGGGCAGGAGATCCGATTTATGTCGGAACTCGACAGCCGAATACCGGTTGACGATTCTGGTAAGACAACGGTCGGAAACTCACTTTCGACCGGCTTTTCGATAGCCTGGTCAATTGCAGTCTTCTGTTTATGGATAGCACCTTGTTCCAATGCATGCGCCAATGTCGGCACCAGCAATGCGGTTAGTAAAGCTATCGTTTTGCGCATCACGCCCCCTTGTTTTCGCCTAGCGCCGGCTTTTCATAGAGCCGCACCAGGATGAATTTTCCGTTCTCGAAGCGGTATTCGATGAGGTAGACCTTCAGAACGTCCTCTGCCTTCTGATCCACCATGTAGGTCTTCTTGGTACCGGTCACTACGAGACGCCGCTTCTCGGCGTCATTGATGATTGAATGAATGTAAAAGGCACTGGAGGCCTTGGTGTTTTCGATTTTGTCCGCCAGTTCGTACAACTCTTTCCGTGATGCCTGGAATTCGGCGGGGTCGTAGACGGCTAGCAGCTCGCTGAACTGCGACCGGACGTTGACCGGGTTGTAGGTAAGCGCCAGACTCAGGATGTAGCGGGTGAATTCCTTGAGGTATTCATCCGAGGCTTTGTCACCGGAAACCGAGATCTTTGAATTGATGGTCGGCGGCACGAGAATCACCCGCTGACTGTTCAATGCAGTGAATAGTCCGGCTGTGTTGATGACAACGGCAATGCCAAGTGCTACGACCACGAACTTGAGCAGCCGGTTTTCGGCGAAAATGTTGGAACTTTTCTGTAGAAATATGTCGAGGTTCACTTCTTTCTCCCTCTGCTTGTGGTTATTCCAGAAAATCTCTTTCGAAGAACTGCGGGTACCCCTTCATCGGTGCCAGGCCGATGAAATAGAGAACGTGACGCAGGAAGCCTCGCGGGTACTGTCGTTTGAAGCGGCTGTATGCCCACGGTACGATGATCATTGTCAGCCAGAGATACCCCCCGAACTGCTGGGCGAGGATAAAGCTTGCCGTCATGATGGCCAGGTCATCGGGTTCGAACCAGAGAACCTGAAAAGGTTGCGTCAGATATTGGGGAAACTTGCGGATCACGTACGTCTCCGTTCATGGCTACAAGATGGTGAGGGGGGCTTGCGCCCCCCGGTTGTGGCTAGATGATCATCCCGAGTGAGGTGACGATCTTGTCCGAGTTGATGACGAGTACTCCTCCCAGGATGCAGAGGACTGCCGGGACCATCTTCTGCTGGATCATGACGACAACGCCGGCAATGATGGAAAGGACACCGGCGATGGCGCCGAAAGGTCCCTTGAGGATGTTGTTGATGAAGAAGTCGTAGGCCTCGAAACCGAACGAACCGGCTACGGGGGCAACGAGGGCCATGGCCTGGGATGCTGCCAGCGTTACGATCATCGCAACGAGGGACATCAGAAGCATTTTCCGCTTGTGCATGCA
>CAIYZD010000039.1 GCA_903930585.1 uncultured Geobacteraceae bacterium
AAGATCATTCCTCAGTAAGGCCTTCTCGAACTCCTCCCACGAAAGTGAATATTCCCTGCCATTAATGCGTGCTTTTACCGTCATGACTCTCTCCCTTTTTGATTTGTGATAGGTGCCCAAAAGGGCTCCCCGCAAACACTGAATGTACGGAGGCTCCGCGGAACCCTCTTGAACGAGGGGAGAGAGAAATGGGACGGGCGCATGCACGCCGCTCCCATTATCTTATCTACATGTGATGACTTACCATTTTTTTTAATCTGCCATTCTTTCTCAATCCGTGGCGGATCCGGCTGTGCTTGTTCAATGGGTAATTCTTTTTTCCGCTCCTCTTCACGTTGCTGCACCTGTTCCCGCAGCTCATCTTGAGGATCGGTTATGGCTCTGCCGGCGCTGGCGGTCATATGAACAACCGTGGCGACCGGGTTCAACCATGATGCCCCTTGGGTAGCAAGTTCTACGCTGGCCCACTGGCTGTGACTGCAACCGCCCAGAAACGTTGCCGCAACTATTATCAGAATCGTATGTACCTTTGTCATATTCGTGCTCCTCCATCATGGGTTATGATTTTCTCGATGCCCGGAAGAAACTCCGGACTGAACAGCTCTCCCAGATTCCCCCGCTTGGTCAGCAGTCTGGCAACATCAGGAATCGTTTTTGCCATATACACAAAACCGTTCTCCAACCGCTCAAGACGGTGAAGGTTCTGCATCGTGGCGTTCATTTCAACGCCGGAATGTTTCAGAAAGTCGAAGCCGGACATGGTGACGAGATTTTCCGTTTTGCCGCCGTTCTTGTAGAATGAATCGGGGTCCTGGCCCTCCGGGAAGATGAAAGCTGTTGCCTTCATCTCTTCCTTTACTGCCAAAAGGATTGCCTTTTGATGAGCTTTTCTGCCGGCGTCGTCTCCATCGAACATCAGGTTCAGGCGCCGGACATAGTGCTTTAGAATAGCGGCGTGCTCCCGGGTGAACGCGGTCCCGCAAGTGGCGACGACGTTGTTGATCCTGGCAGCCCACATCTGCATAAGGTCGATGTAGCCTTCGACCACATAAACCTCGCCTTTTAATTTCATCGCTTCAATGGCGCCGTCCAAACCGAAGAGGGTTGCCGACTTCTTGAAAAGTGGCGTCTCCGGGCTGTTGATATATTTGTATCGTGTGGATGTTGAACTGATTGTTCGACCGGCAAAGGCGATGATGTATCCCGCTTTATCTCTGATGGGGAACATCATGCGCCCCCGGAAAATATCCCGGTAGCCGCCCGCATCTGCTTTCTTTATCAGACCGGCCTTTTCCGCGACATCAAGCGGGAGCCTTTCCTTGTCGAGATACTCCACAAGGGTTTTTCCGCTGACCGGTGCAAAGCCGATCCCGAATTGTCTGACCATTGCATCGGTCATCCGGGAGCCGACGTATGCTTTTGCGCCGTTCTGATTTTGCAGCAAGCTGTTGTGGTAGAACTGTTGAGCCCTTCGCAGGACATTCAGCAGGCATCTCCGTTCGCTTTCCTCTTTGGAACCGTCACTGGGGATGTTGATTCCTCCCTTTCTGGCGATTATTTCAAGAGCGGCCGGGAACGAGATGCCGTCAATTTTCATCAGAAACCTGGCGACATCTCCACCTTCAGAGCAGGCGCCGAAACAACGCCAGGTCTGCCTGCCCGGGTCCACGATAAAAGACGGTGTCTTTTCTACGTGAAAGGGACAGCATGCCACATAGGCCCGAGCTGTTTTTATGAGAGGTACGTATTCCCCAATTATGGAGACGATATTGTCCGCTCCATAGGAAAGGATCTCCTTCTTGATCCGGTCAGGTATCATTTTCATGGGAAACCTACCTCCATGGCGTTCGCAGTGGCAAACTCCTCTTCCTCGATCATGCTGTTCAAGTCCGCACCCGTTTCCAGATGCTTCAATACCAGCCAGATTGCCGATGCTACTTCGTAGAGGCAGGTTCTCGGCCCCTGATGACAGGCAATGCCGGAAAGGGCCTTGACTGCATCTTCAGCCTCCAGTCCGGACCGAAGTCCATAGGAGACCAATCGGGCAATGCCGTCGGCCATTGCCGAACCGCAACCGCCGGCCTTGCCGAAACGGATGAAGACCTCGAAGGGTTTCCCTTCCTGAGTGGTGACGGTCACGAATATCTTGCCGCAGTGTGACCGCCGTTGAATGGTGTAACCCGGCGCGGTGGCCGGGCGTGGTGTTTTCGGACTCATATCTTTCCTCCTTTGATGGACGCTTTCCCCATGAGGGGAGGCAGTTGTCTCTCCCCGAATGGGGATCATCGGGCTTATTCCACCTTGAGCTGCTCGAGAACAGCGTCAAGGTCGATTTCCGCCTGACCAAGTTCCTCTACCCGAGCAAAAGCTTCCGATATTTTTCCATTCCCTTGCGGTACCTTGACAGTTTCTTCCGGTGATGCACCGTCAGTGTCATAGTCGATAACCATGAAGGTAATCGGCGGGACATCCTTCGGACGATCAGCGGTCAAGCACTGCACCAGACCGCCATCCAGAACGACTGCAACCTTAGGTGGCGGCGAGTCGAGATATTCCCGTATCTGGGGAATGAACTGGGAGAGGAAGTTCACGGCCTCGCAGCCGTTGATTTCCTCGTTGTAGAATTCGCTTGCGGGATCGGCCTGGGGAAAGGTTTCGATTATTTCCAGAAGTAGTTCTCTTGCCATGTTCTGACTCCTTGTAAAGGGTTGGGGAGACGGACCCCTTGTCGGGGAGTTGGACTCCCCGTTGGGATTGAATCTGTTTAGAGGTGGGTGTCCAGGCCGGTTATGCTAATAATCAGTTTTGGACACGTCATGTGGGGCTCCTTTTGTTGTTTGTAGACCGAGGAGACGTACCAATCCCTTTCCGGGGATTGTGCGAACCGGTCGGGGGAGCGTATTTGTTCAGAATAATGTCATTTGTGTCGGCTGGGCAGTTGCAGGTTTGCTTCGGTCAGGGCCAAATTCAATCCGTTGCCCCGATAGAACAAATACTTCGCCTTTGCATTTCACCTTGACCCCCTCATAGAACCGTAGCCGGTCTTCGTCCGTAACTATCTGCTTCTCGTGATAGCAGCAGACGGTACCGAGCCATTGCTTCAAGGGGATGGCTTCAGTAGCGTTGGCAACCTGCAATCCGTCAGACCAGAATAAACCTGTGATGACATAATTCTTTCCGCCATGCGTAAACAACCCTCTGACCTTGCCATTGGGGATTACGTCTGCGGAATAGAGCCCTGCCAGCTTTCGTTCAAGTTGCGATAATGCCAGGGTTATTGTCATAACAAGCCCCGCTCAACAAAACTCAGGTAACTGTCACCGATGATGATGTGATCGAGCAGCTTGATGCCGAGGAGATCGCCCGATTCCTTGATACG
>CAIYZD010000040.1 GCA_903930585.1 uncultured Geobacteraceae bacterium
CTGGTATCCTCTCTCTCTACAGTTTTGCCCGCAATAACTTCGCAAAGGGGGAAGACGTTTATGGCAGTTATGGCGGCCTTCATATCACCCTGTTTGAAACCTGGGATCCAAAATTTGACGATATCATCAAGGGGCTGAAGGCGTTCAAACCAGAAAAATTGGGGTGTAACCACTGTACCGGTTGGTTATTCGCAGAAAAAGCTGCTGCTGCAGGTCTCCCTATCATTAAGGGTACCGACAGATTCCGCTCATACAAGAAAGTTTCCACCGTTGCCAAAAACAGCCATGTTTTCCTGACTAATGGAGATACTGTTGTCTTCGGATGATGTTCTACTGATAACCTAGGTTGTCGAGGAGGATCGGGTTATGGTTGCTCAGACATCAATAAAAACAAACTATCTGCTTGGCATTGCCACCTTCATAGGGTTATCGGCAATCAATATCGCGGCATGGTTTCTGTTCTTCAATCCTAAAGGGATAATGCGGCTCTACACACCAATGTACGGTTTTTCCATGGTTGTAATACTGCTTGCCATGGTGATTACCGTATCTGATCTTTTTGATTGCTGGCCATTGCGACGAAAGGCCGGTGATAAGATACTCCCGCTGCAGGGGATACTTCTTACAGGTATCACACTCATTCTTACATGGGCTGTAATGTTCGGCCTGTTTCACAACCTGATCGGGAAGTTCGGCATTACCTATTTCAGTCCTTCTGCAATTGTCGCGACCGGTGAAACCGGCACTGAAATTTTCAATGCACGTGAGAATTCTTCAACGGCCTTGATTTACCTGTTTGCCGCCTATATCTGGATTGCCGTAGGATGGAAAACAAGCTTCAAAGGGTGGCCCTGGAATGGAGATAACTTAGCAACAGCCGGGTTTTCACGCTTGATGACCGTATCATTATTTTCAGTGCTTGCCTATGCGGTGCTCTTTCATCCCCACGTGGGATATCTCTTTTCTCCCCCCCAAAAACTGGCAGCTGTTGCCCCATGGTGGGAATCACTGGCAGATACCGGAAGTGCATATTACCATCTTGGATGGGTGGTTTGTACTGTCGCCATATTGATAATGTCAAAATCACTCTGGGAAGGATATCCATGGCGGATAGTATCCCGGGAAGACGGCTCACTTGCGGGGGGGATATTCACCTTTTTAGGCTCAGCCGTTACCGGTTTTGTTATGATGCTTATCATGAAGAAAGGGATGGTCATGTTTTGGGGAGCGCCGTTTGTAGGCGGTCAATACCTCGATGCCCCCTACTTCCGTTATCTGCATGCCGCTGAAATGGCCGGTTTTCTGATTCTTGCCACCTATGTAGTATCCATCTATCTTGGAAATATTCTCAGTGGCTCAAACCTGATGGTCAGAATTCTGGCGAGAACCGCCAGCGTAGTTTTAATTGCCATCTTGTTGATGTGGTTCTACTACGCTGCCGGTCCGCTTTTCCTGGGGACCGTTCCCGGTATTGCACAGCCCGAAGATACTCCGCTCTGCTGGAGTTTCTTCATGATCAGCTTCGTCCTGATGCATCGGCATTTCTTCAACACTGCTCCAATGGAATCGCTGCCATGAGCCTTCAGGATACGTGGATAGGAGTGTGCCGAAGCCTGGGTGCTGCCAATGGTGCCATCAAGAGCAGCCTGGCCGTAGATGACATAACACCTTCATGGGACCAGCAGGAGTTCTTTTCCTCTTACGAAACAAGTTACTCCATGACCCTGGCCTACCCTGACGATATTCTGATCGAGAGTGCCCGAGCTGTCGGCATTGAGGTCGACGGACGCGAAAAGCTGGATATCGTTAGGGACATGGTAAATCTGCAACGACAACGGGATAAAGACAATGAATCCACTTGATGCGATCAAGGAAAAACTCGACGCCTGCTTTATTTTCTGTTCCTATGCTGCCCCTGAAATACGGAATGAACTGGGGGTGCGTCATCTCAGCCAGGTATGGACAAAACTACCATCATGGTATATCTGGCTTTACGATACTCCGGGGGCATTTATGCTTGAACTGAGTAGTGGTGCCTGCTTTACCTCTGACGGCATCAACTACCAGGGAGCAATAGGTGCTATTAGATATTTTCCGCCTGCCAACTGTTCAGACACCCTCAGCAACAAAGAGGCCACCTTTCTGCAGAGCAAATCTTTTGACCAAACCCATACTCCGATATTCGAGGACCTTGCCGATGTGTGCAATAGTGGAATGTTTGTTGTTGGCACCTTTGAACTGCAC
>CAIYZD010000041.1 GCA_903930585.1 uncultured Geobacteraceae bacterium
GGATATCGATACTGATCCTGGATAAGATGGCATGAATTGATATTACATGCAGAAAAAGGAAAAGACCAGTGATTTTTATTTCATCTGGAATAGCGTGTAGTTGAAAATGACTTTGACGTGACCCTGTTATACCCTCTAATAATTCTTGACATTATTACCAATGGGCATATTGTTACAAAATAAAACATTGTCACTTTGTGTAAAAGGCAAACTTGGGGTAACCTAGGGACGCAAAGCCGCGAGTCCATTTAGATGGATAGTCGGGTTACCCAAAATAGATGGCTATATTACCCTTCTATAGTTGCCTCTATATGGAAGGGTTTTTTTATGCTTTGAGCAGGTCATGCTGCCGGTATTAAAAAAGTTTATTAATGGAGGTTCTCCATGGAAACTGAAATATTGGATCGAGAGTTTCTGAAAACTTTGACCATCCTGTACGTAGAAGATGATGAAGAAATATTTGTACAGACGACGCAATTCTTATCACGTTACTGTGCCAACATGCTTACAGCACGAAATGGTAAAGAGGGACTAGACGCCTATACAACGAACACGCCGGATATAATAATTACAGATATACAGATGCCAGTCATGGATGGCCTTACAATGGTAGAGGAGATCCGTAAGTGTGATAGTAATGTGCCAATTGTAATGATAACGGCGTTTGAGCGTCCTGATTATCTGCTACGCGCTATCGAGGCAAATATAGATAAATGCGTATCTAAGCCAACGCTAATCAGCAAGCTTATCGACTCTTTAACTTTTTGCGCTCATCGCCTACGTACCGAGCGAGAGCGGCAGCAGTTATTGGATGAAAAGAAGATACTTCTCGACAATGTTGGTGTCGGTATTTCGTTCGCAATCGATCGTAAGCGAAAATGGGTGAACTCGAAATTCTGCGAAATGTTTGGTTACTGTGCCGAAGAAATGGCAGATGTCAGTACCAGTTTGATTTATCCTTCACAGCGGGACTATGAGCAACTAGGCGACGAGGCATATGCGGTTCTTGCAACTGGCGAGACAGCAGTCAAATATCAGCAGGTTAAACGTAAAGACGGCACTCTCTTCACGGCGAAGATCTCCGGTACAGCTATTGATAAAAACCGTCCACACGACGGGAGTCTCTGGATATTTACTGACGTAACTATTCAGAAAACTTTGGAAGATAAATTACAAAAGAGTCATGATCTATTGCATTCGCTCTCCATCGAGGTTCCCGGCATGATTTTTCAATACCAGTTATTCCCGGATGGAAGATCCTGTTTCCCTTATGTGAGTGATGCTATCAAGGAATTATTTGACGTAACTCCAGAGCAGGTACGAGATGATGACTCTATCATTTATTCCGTAATACACCCGGAGGATTCTGAAGCAGTGGCATCGTCCGTCAGAGATTCCGCACGGACCCTTGAGCAGTGGGAATATGAATTCCGCGTGATTCTGCCGGAGCAGGGCGTTCAGTGGCGATATGGATATGCCAGACCAGCGAAAATGCCGGATGGCAGTGTACTATGGCATGGTTTTGTCAACAACATCACGGAACGTCGTAAGCAGGAAGAAGAGTTGGCGCAGACCCACCAAGAGATGAAGAAATCAAAGGAGACATTTAAATCAATTGTGGAAAATATGTCCGATCGGGTTTGGGAGGTTGATAGGCAAGGACGGTATACGTACTCATCTTCACGCGTAGAGAATCATCTTGGCTACACTCCAGCCGAAATTATCGGCAAAACCCCCTTTGACTTTATGACA
>CAIYZD010000042.1 GCA_903930585.1 uncultured Geobacteraceae bacterium
AGAAACATTTTTATAAGACCATGCTTCGATGTGGAGAATAATTTTCTGCTGCTTGACGATATGAACCGTGAAAAAATGGAGATACAACGCAATCTCCCTGGACGATTAATCGTTGAAACAAGCCCAGAAAACTATCAGATTTGGTTGAAGCTCACTGAACCGCTTGATGTTGTTGGTAAAGAATTCCATATTGCTCAACATGGAGCAGATGGCGGAGCTACTCCACTACACCGCTGGGGACGTGCACCAGGATTTGTTAATAGAAAGCACAAATATGCTTCAAATCCGCCGTGGACGAGGTTTGTTTGTATGACTGAGGGTGAAGCTACCCTCCCCGAAGTATCGGAAGCGTGGCGGGCAGAGAAAGGCAATGCAATGCCTGCTATTACATACTCAACTGTAACCATTCCGATTAAACTCCCGAAACGGGAAAAATACGCATCAACTACATCAGATGAAAGCGTAGCGGATTTCAGGTTTGCGCTTGCACTTATTCGTTACGATATGTCTGACGAAGTTATTGCAGCTGCAATAGCTCAACAACGAGAAAACTGGACAGCACACTCAAATAATATAGATCGGTACCTTTCTCGAACAGTTGCAAAAGCCCGTGCCTATGCGAGTCAAACAGCATTGCCCAGAACCAAGGAACGGTCAAAAGTAAGGGCATAATTCTGCCTTGAAAAGTTTGCGATAAATTCGCAGTATATTTTTAGCCTCCAGCCTTTTGGAGGCTTTTTCTTTTCCCTGCATGTTTACCATCAATACCTATGAGAAATGCAGCAGGACTGGAGGCAACAAATGAAAACATGTTCAAAATGTAATCTGGAGGTTGATGCGAATACGGCTGCCACGTACCTCTATGGTAATCACCTGCGATTAGACTGCCCAGCATGTGGGGCATTCATAAACTTTCTATCTGTTGCAGTAATAGCAGACCCAGAAACATATTTACTTGAGTTCGGTAAATTCGCTGGAAAAACATTAGGCGAAGTGAAACTCATAAATTCTGGATATCTTGTGTATTTGTCAACAGGAAGAGGAAAAGTTGCCAGAGCAGCATCGGAAATTCTCAAACAGTGCCGTGATGCAGAAATTTAGGCATTTAACGAAAAAATGGAGAACGCAAATGAGCGCAGCAATTTTATTTAAAACCGAAATAAATAATCTGTTAACCGTCAAAGAACTTGCCAGATATTTACAAATTGATAGTCAGACAATTTACAAGTGGGTTCGAACTAATCAGATACCACATAAAAAGATTGGTCATGAAAAAAATAGCGCTGTCAGATTTGAATTGGATGACGTAATGGCGTGGACATCGACGGAATGCAAGTCAAACACAGGTACAACAAAATAAGCTGAAAACACAGATCACGTTATGTGGTCGTAAGGATACTATTATGATGACAGCAAGCCAGGGAATGAGCGCAGGTGCATTGGAAAGCTACCACGGGGAAGGAAAAGAGGACTATTACACCCGAGATGCTGGGACATGGTTTGGCAAAGGTGCAGAAACTCTTGGATTGACAGGAGCGGTAAACAAAAACGATTTCAAGGCTATTTGTGCAGGTGTTGACCCGAACAACCTATCACAAACGCTTGTTGCTGGAAAAATTGAAGGTGGTGTAGAAAGACGCCGTGGTGGGAATGATCTGACTTTTTCAACGCCAAAAAGTATGAGCATAGCAATGGCTGCAGGCGATACAAAAATGCAGGAAATTCATAACGCTGCAGTTAGTAATGTCATGACATACATCCAAGAGCATTACAGTCACGCTCGAACTCCTGGCGGATACCAG
>CAIYZD010000043.1 GCA_903930585.1 uncultured Geobacteraceae bacterium
ATCCCCTTGTTTTCCCTCACTTGAGGTTACCTTGATGTCATCCTCATCGAACTTTAGTAATTCAATCCGTTCATCTATCTTGAGCTGAATGGTCTTGGCCTTGAAAGCCACATTATCAAAGAGTCCCATGAATACGCCCGGTTCTGCTTTGTGGCAGTTGGTACATATCCTGGCCAGAGTTGGTTTGGCCGGAAGTGTTGTGTCAGCAGCGAATGAAACCGTTCCCAGCGCAAGACAGATAATACCGCCTGATAGTATTATTTTTTTCATTGATCCGCTCCGTTCTCTCTTCTTTGATATACCGGGTACTAGCAGCCCGCCGTCTTTTTGAACATCTTACTGACGTTCTTGCCATCGACGGTTTCAAATTTGCAGCGGATCTCATCACCCTCAACAATACGTTTGTCGCCAAACTTGTCGAGCGTCAGGTCGTCGGTTATCGTGATGACAACTTCTTTTTCGGTTTTCGTATCCTTCAAAATGACGGTTGCGGACTTTTTATCTGCGGAAACTTCAATTTTCGTAATGCTGCCGACCATCTTTATCTCGTCGGCACTGGCTGTTTTTGAAAGCGACATCAGACATACGACTGTCAAAACGATCATGGCCATGACGGAAACAATTTTTTTCATGACTAACTCCTTCTTAATGGTTTGTTTGTAGACGCTGGGTCAAACGGTGAACCGTTTCCCGGCAGTGGAGTTATGCCACTGCCGGGAATACAGTACTTGTTAAAACTTTACTTCAAATGTTGCATAGACATCATGGGCTGTCTTTACCGGTGCAAGGAGCAACATATCAGAAGGCTGAATTGAAGAAATCTTCACCGGAGCACCGACCCAGTTGTTGCTGCCGGTGTACTCGAAATCATAATACTGGTAACCGATTTTGAAAAATGCCTTACTCAAGTAAGATGATATGGGTTTAAGATCAAGTTCTTGGATGACATAGGGTTCAAAAACGTTACCGCGGGTTCCAACTTTGCTGGTCCACATATCATCTGCCGCCGGGGCAAACGTGATCCAATCTTTCGAGCCATGGTTGAACTCAAAGCCAAGCTTTGTTTTTGATGGAAGGTCATAACGAACACCAGCGTATACCGCCCAGCCTGTTTTGCTTTTCGGCTCGAAATCCTGGGCAAAAAACTGTCCCGTCATCAACCCCTGGAAGCCTGCGTTGTCGGAGACACTGTTGTTGGGATGGGATACACTCAAACCGAAATCGGTAAAGAAATTCAGGTTGCCGGGACCTACTTGTTTGAGGGTGCTCATGGCACCGGCGCCGTACCAGTCGATACTGCCGAGATTAACAGCGGGTGCGGTGTTACCGAAGATGGTATTGTTCATAGACGGGAAATCGAAGATATCAAAGCCACGGTTCCATTGCAGCCATACCCGTAAGGGGTCGGTATCAACCGGTATCACCGCGATGCCTAACATATCGGTGTCTTTAATACTGTTGCCGGGGGTTTTAAAGCCGCTGTCAAAACCACGTCCGTAACAAACCTTGGCATATGCGCCCGGCAACGAGTCGATGTCCGGGGCATAACCGATGGTCATACCATCAAAGGCATAGTCAACCAGCAGGGCAGGGGTGCCGCCATTGCCGGGGCGCTCGTTGTTCAACCGCAGATTGCTGGGGGCGCCGTTAGTCGAAGGACGACGGCCAACCGAGAACCATAGAGGCTGATCGGCTATATTGCTCCAGGTTGCAAAGGCACGATCAACATTCAGCAGGCTGTCAGAGGGGACGTGGCTGAGTGTGCCGTCGAATACGCCGACACGATCGGCAAAATAATTGCCCATAGTTGTCGAATCGCTTTGTGAACCAAAAGCCTTGTACATATCAAGTTTTGCATGGACAGTGATATTCTGCGTCGCTTTAGCGGTCAGATCCAGGCCGAACTTGTTGGTGTAGAGTGTTTCATTCTTTGGTTTGTAGGCATCGACTTTGGCAAGGTTGCCGCTGGAAGCGCCGAGAAAACCCTGCATTGCCATTACCATTGCCGCTTGTTGGTACGCCGGGGGCATACTCGCGAAAGCAGCCTGATTCGCAGGTGTCATCATGCTCATGACCTTATTCAGTATCCCTTTGTTTGTCAAAGTAGACAAAATAGCACTCTGCTGGGCCGTAAGCGCATTGGTTTGCAGATACCCTGCAACCTGGGTGGGTGTCATGGCGCCAAGTGCCGGCATAATCTGTGCCGTAAAACCATTGTACATGGCGGAAGGCATATACTGGGTCATAATTGTGGAGAATTGGGCAGGAGTAAACAATGAGCCGGACTTGCCCTGAAACATGAAGGCTGCCGCCGATGGATTTGTAATGGTTGCGTTTGCCCCGACGGTTGTGTTTGCTACGGCATTAGGCCCGACGGCAAATGCTCCGACCAAATTTTGCATCGTTCCTATAGCACTCGTATATGCAGCTGTTTCACCATGCAGTGAGTCAATCCGGAAACGATATTCGCCGCCAATGGTAAGCCACTTGCCGATGGATTTGTCATCAACTTTTTTGACCGCTCCCTTAAGGTCGTTAACCTCTTTGGTCAGCTTGTCGATCTTCAGTTGCAGGTCCAGATCGGAAGCGTTTGCCGCAAGTGGAGCAATTCCGGTTACGAGCGTCATGAGTGCCAGCGTTATGGCTGTTTTCTTCATTGAATTCTCCTTTGTTATGTGTAGATTAGGTTGCACGGCCAAGACTGTTTTAGCGACACTTTTTGATCCGCTTTTCGATCACCTCCTTGTTTAAATGCATTACGTCCCCAATGCATATATCAAATAAGAAAAATCTCGTTTTGATAGTATAAACATGTCATGCCGCTGCCTTTTAGTATGGAATGAAGTTATTACGGACTGAACATCGAGAAAAATCTTTGAAAGCGAGCGGTGCGTCCGGATACACTCTGGTGCGGACAGGGTCGCTGACAGAGGCGTTACATATTTATTTTTAATGATAAAATCCATTGCTTTGCCTTTGCGCGATGTTGCAATCACATTACACTTTTTGCCGAAGCAGTATTAATTATGTATTTAGCGCTATTTTCGGATATATTGAAAACGAAATATACGCATACCATTATGCGTTATACGCAACGGCATGGCATATGGTGGGCTAACTGCTTAAAAAAAATATTATTATGCAGTTGTGGTAGTTGTAGCTTCGGGGAGTTATTAGAAGGTGGCTGATTTTTTTCGTACTTTATGTACTCTTTTCATAATTGAACTCTGTCAAAAAGTGGGGGCGTCTCATAACCGCCCCCCATTGAAGGAGGGACAACCACCTTTTACTACGCTTCAAAATGAGTGACATGCTCTTTTTACTTTTCAGAAGATGAAACTCCTGAAGAACAAGCCCATCGCTACTTCTGTTTAAATAGGAATCGTTTATTTTCAGTCTACTATTCGTTTTCCTGCTGCAACTTGAGCAGTTTTTCAAAATAGAGCTCAGGAGTGGTAAGCTTCTCGGCTTCCCTGGCGCTGTATCCCAGTTCTTTAAAATTAAGTACGCCATTGAGCGCATGGCAGTTGGCACAGATGAGAGCCTTGTTTTTAGGTACAACCTGATGGTTACTGCCAAAGTAGATAGTCTGCCATCCCGGAACCGGCTCATAATCCTTGATCCCAAGTATTTTGGCTGCCGAAGCTACACCTGCCAGCGCATTGCCGTTAGCAATCGGCGGTGCAAAGTCCATTGACATGAGCTGCCCGTCCTTCTTGTTGAAATATGCCTTTCCCTGGAAAATTTTGAAGGGATATATCTTGCTCTTACCATCCGTTCTGCTCCCTTTTGGGCCTATGAAAACAGGCGTATTACTTACGGTCAGGTTGTACCAGGCGTACACGGGAGCTGTTTCATTCACTTCCCGCTTCAGCGTTGACGGTTCATAAAAACCATTGGCTTGTTTTTCCCATTTGGTAAAGTCTTTGGAAAATGCTCCGCCGGTTCTCGGGATATGGCAGGTCTGGCAGGCTATTTTGTCGGTATGCCTGTTGTAATCGGCATCGTTATGTGGTTTGGCACTGTGGCACTCACCGACACAGGTCATGTATATGCCGTCATGAGCCCAATTGTTCGGATCCCGGCCGGTAGGAAATCTGTGGTTTTTGACTTGATGGCAGTCGACGCAGATGATGCCTTTGGATACGTGAACCTCGGCTTCCTTTGTCATTGAGAAGCCTCGCTTGACCATCGCTCCACCACCTGCACCTTCATGGCAGACCATGCAATTCTTGATCGTTGGTCTGCCGATGTTGGCTGCGGCTTCGGTGCTCCGGTCCTGAGTCATTACAACGTTACCGTTGCTGTTTTTAATCGGTTTTCTTTTGCTGAAGTCATACTTGGAAGAATGGCAGATAAGGCAGTCAATTGACTGCTCCGCCTCGGGTCCGGTACTGCCGACGTCATTGGAATGATCCCCTGGGTGACACGTATTGCAGCCTGCAAACTTGGTTTTACCCAGCGCATTTGGCGGAACTTCTTTAAGATTATTAACGATATCGTTACCGTTACACATAGTGTAGATTCGGTTTTTCATCCCGTATTCTTCAGTGGGGTTCAAGTTGTCAACATGATCTACTTTTGACACATGTTTCCAATGCACCGTCCCAAGAAACTCCCTGGCTACGCCGGGGTGACACGCTTCGCATGTCCTGGGCCCCTGGTACCCTTCCGTAAGTATCTGGGCTTTGCCCGGATGGTCCTTGGCCTGAACAACTGTGGCCGACAACAAAAAAACCAGCGCAATTGCCGCAATTTTTCTGAACATATGTTACTTCCTTTCGATGCAGTAGTTTTGTGTTACAAGCGTTAAATACGCATACGGGAAGAATCACGGACATAACTCTTGACAAGATCTTTCTTCAGCAGGTCCAGTGAAACCTTGGCAACATCAAGACGGCTGCTCTTATCGCCGATAACCGATTTGAGCGCCTCCCATGG
>CAIYZD010000044.1 GCA_903930585.1 uncultured Geobacteraceae bacterium
GATCCGGCCTGCGGCACCGGCGGTTTTCTGGTGGAGGCTTACAGTCACCTGGAGAAGCAGTGCAGTACCGTCGAAGAGCGAAAGATTCTCCAGGGAAGCAGCATTTATGGCGGCGAAGCCAAGCCGCTTCCGTATCTGCTGGTGCAGATGAACCTGCTGCTGCACGGGCTGGAATTCCCCAGAATCGACCCGGATAACAGCCTCCGTTTTCCGCTCAATGAAATCGGCGACCGGGACCGGGTAGATGTAATCCTGACTAATCCCCCATTTGGCGGTGAGGAAGAGAAAGGGATTCTCAACAACTTCCCCGCCGAGATGCAGACCTCGGAGACGACGCTGCTCTTTCTCCAGATGATCATGCGCAAGCTCAAGCGCCAGCCTAAACCTGGCCGGGCCGGGGTAGTAGTCCCCAATGGCATGCTCTTCGGCGACGGCATCTGCGGGCGGATCAAGGAACGACTGATCAAGGATTTCAACCTGCATACCATAGTGCGTCTGCCCAACGGCGTTTTCGCTCCGTATACTGGTATCCCCACTAACCTCCTGTTCTTCGACCGTTCCGGGCCGACCAAAGAGGTCTGGTACTATGAACAGCCGTTGCCGGAAGGGCGGAAGAACTACACCAAAACCCAGCCGGTCCAGTTCGAGGAATTTGCCGATTGCCTGTCATGGTGGAACAGCAGGGAGGAGAACGTGCACGCCTGGCGCGTGCCGGTAGAGCGGATCATCGAGAACGGATACAACCTGGACATCAAGAATCCCACCGGCAAAGATGACTTTGAACATCTGCCGCCGGAGCAGTTAGTGGAGGATATTGTTCTGAAGGAACAAAGGATACTGGAGATTATGGGCGAGATCCGGCAGGTGTTGGCAGGGGGTGGACTATGAAACCGGTTGTCGCTCTTGACCAAGTTTATGGAAAAATCCGGGAAGTTCTTGCAGAGGCTCGTTCACAGGCTTCCCGGGCCGTCAATTTTGCCATGGTACAGGCATATTGGGAGATTGGCCGGGTAATCGTCGAAGAAGAGCAGCAAGGAAAGGCCAAGGCGGGTTACGGAGAATATCTGATTAAGGAATTGTCCTCCAGGATGACCAAGGAGTTAGGCAAAGGGTTTGATCGGCGCAACCTTTGGTTTATGCGCAGTTTTTATGTATCGTTTGAGATAGTGAACGCAGCGCGTTCACTATCATCCACGGATTCAAAAAGCCACGCAGTGCGTGGCGAATTGCCGATTATCCGTCCCGAACTTTCCTGGACACACTACCGGCTGTTATTGAAGGTGGAGCGGCCGGAAACACGCCGTTTCTACCTGGAAGAGTGCATCGCCGCCAATTGGAGCACCCGCCAGCTTGATCGCCAGATCAATTCGCTGTACTACGAGCGTCTGCTGGCAAGTCGCGACCGCGAGCCGGTGCGGACAGAGATTCAGAATTTGGAACCCGGCTCCACTCCGCAGGACGTTATCAAAGACCCCTATGTGCTGGAGTTCCTTGGCCTCGCTGATGCCCTCAGTTTCCGGGAAAAGGAGTTGGAAGGGGCGCTCATTGGCAAACTTCAGGATTTTCTGCTGGAATTGGGGCGCGGCTTCTCATTTGTCGCCCGCCAGAAACGCTTCACCGTCGATGGACAGCATTTTTTCATCGACCTGGTTTTCTACAACTACGTCCTCAAATGTTTTGTCCTCATCGACCTGAAAGTCGGCACGCTGACCCATCAGGACATGGGCCAGATGCAGATGTATGTCAACTACTACACCCGC
The DNA here is from genome assembly GCA_903930585.1 of uncultured Geobacteraceae bacterium. Taxonomy (GTDB): domain Bacteria; phylum Desulfobacterota; class Desulfuromonadia; order Geobacterales; family Pseudopelobacteraceae; genus JACRCG01. The sequence goes on from CAIYZD010000044.1 coordinate 1,761, forward strand.
GAAATGATGAACGAAGGGGACAATCTTCCTATCGGCATTCTTCTCTGCGCCGACAAGAGCGATGCTCTGGTGCGCTACACCCTGCCGGAAGGGGACACCCAGATTTTCGCCTCCCGTTACAAGCTCTACCTGCCAACCGAAGAGGAGCTGGCAACCGAGCTGAAGCGGGAGAAACTGGTCATTGAGATGGAACGGCGGCTGGCAGAGGTGGCGGATGAGTAGCGCGTGGCCACTGGTGGCGCTGGGGGAGGTGCTGAAACAGGTTTCTCGTTCGGAAAGAGTTGACCCGACTAAGACATACCGGCTTCTGGGTATACGTCTGGATGGTCAAGGTCCGTTTCTACGTGAAACAAAACTCGGTTCGCAATCGTCAGCCGCACAGCTCTACCAAGTACAAAAAAACGATTTCATTTACAGCCGTTTGTTTGCTTGGCGAGGTGCTTTCGGCGTTATCAGCTCCTCACTTGACGGATGTTACGTTTCAAACGAATTCCCGACTTTTAAACCACACTCAGACAGGCTTGATGTGGAGTTTCTGCGTCTTTGGTTCCAGTTACCGACTTCACTTTCTGTTGTAGAGGCAGACTGCACTGGCAGCACACCACTTACACGAAACCGCTTCAAAGAGAGTTTTTTCCTGAATTTGAAAATTCCTCTTCCGCCACTGGCCAAACAGCAGCGGATTGTGGCGCGGATCGAGGAACTGGCGGCGAAGATTGAGGAGGCGCGGGGGCTCAGGCGGCAGGCGGTTGAGGAAGCAGAGGCGCTTTCTCGCTCATCAATCGAAACTGTTTACCAAGACTTGGTAGGCCGTTATGGGCAGACAGTACTTGTCGATGCCTGTACAACCATAACTGACGGCGACCATAACACCCCAACATTCAGCGAAACAGGAGTCACATTCATCTTCGTCGGAAACGTCTCCTCGGCTAAATTACATTTTGAAAATAGCAAAAGAGTTGCAGAAGATTACTTCAGGTCGTTGAAGCCACACCGTGTCCCGGTCCGTGGCGATATTCTTTACAGCGCTGTAGGAGCGACGCTTGGCATTCCGGCTCTAGTTGATACCGACGAGTCTTTTTGTTTCCAGCGTCACATTGCTATCCTCAAACCAGACCGAGAGCGCATTGATAGCCAGTATATCTGGCACATGCTCAGATCACAGACTGCATTTGCTAAAGCATGGTCTTCGACTACCGGCACCGCGCAGCCGACGGTCCCTTTACGGGCAATCAAAGAATTGCCGATACCAATCCCACCACTCGCGGAACAGTGCCGGATTGTCACCTACCTGGACAACCTCCAGGCCAAGGTTGACTCCCTCAAACACCTTCAATTCGAGACCGCTGTCGAGCTTGACGCAATGCTGTCATCAATCCTTGACAAGGTATTCAAGGGGGAATTGTGACTCAGCCGAAAAAAAGTCGTGCAACTATTCCCAAAGATATTGCAGCAGATTCTCTGTATTCATCAGATAGAACGTGTTGTGTCTGCAATGAGCCGGGGAAGCCGATTCAAATTCATCACATTGATGAAAACCCAGCGCACAACTCTATAGAAAATCTTGCAGTTCTTTGTCTGCTCTGCCATGAACAGACCCAAATCTCAGGTGGTTTTGGAAGAAAACTCGATTGCCATCAAGTCGTTCGGTATCGTGATGCTTGGCTTGATAGAGTCTCTAAAAGAAGAGATCAAGCGGATCAACAGGCAATTCAATTTCTGAATAAAATCCATCATGAAGGCTCAACGCCACGTCTCCCCATCCCACTTAACGACTACGTCGCACTGTTACCGAGTTTGCTTGAACGTGCTTACCAAAATGCTCAACAAGGATGGGGTAGTGGCGTTACCTCTGAAATGCTGAATGCCAGTTATGAAGCAATTGCCGCATTGGAAGGCATGCTCACATATCTTGCTGGATTCTATCCAAAAGGTCATTTTGATGAAAGGAATCCGAGAAACTATATTTCTGAGATCATTTCCTCCAGATTTATCTGGCATAAGCATGTTGCTGAGCCTGGTGGTGGAGGTACTGGTGGAACTATGATTGGACCATTAGTTTCCGCACGAGTAATTCATGATATAGAGTTGATGGTAGAAAATTTGGTTTTGGCTCTAAGTGGTGAATTCAATGAGTGCTTTGAGAAGTCCCTTGATTGGAAGGCTAACTGGGACCGCGCCTCGATCTGCTTCAAAGCAGGGGGTGAAAGAAACGATGCTAAACTTCTGCATGCGCCAGGAGAAACAAGTCCAATTTATGAAAAACCTTCGTATTGGGTTATTTCAGAAGATAAGAAGGACGGTCCGTTTTGCCAGCGCTGTTACGATACAGATCAGAAATTGATACGCCTACAAGGTGGTAGTAACGACAAATGGCTCTGTCATGCTTGTAAGAGTTATTTCTACGGCCCGAATCATCAGCCTCCCCAGCGAAAAGTCATCAGCAATGGGTGGAAGGCTTGGACATAAAATTAAAATCAAATCCAAACTGAATAGGTGAATTTTATGCCAATTCGTCACGCTATCTGGAAGCTTACAGAAGCAACGGTTTGGAACAGAATAACGGAGTATACTCAAGGTGCAATAGTTCCCATGTTCGGTGAATTTTGAAGTCCTTGATGTCATTTACGCTCTTGAAATACAAAATGTTTATCCTGAAAAATAGAGAACTGACATGACCATCACCCGCAAGAGAATATTCATCAGCAGCGTCCAGAAAGAGTTTTCCCAGGTTCGCCGGGATCTGAAAGCATTTCTCCTCGGAGATGCGGTTCTGCGCCGCTTTGTTTCGGACGTTTTTCTGTTCGAGGAGTTACCGGCACGGGACCAGCGTGCAGATAAGGTCTATCTGGAAGAGGTCAAACGGTGCGACATCTATCTTGGCATCTTCGGCTACGAGTATGGTTTTGAGGATGCAGACGGTGTTTCTCCGACAGAGAGAGAATACGATCATGCAGGCCGTCATGGTAAACCCCGTCTGGTGTATGTCTGGGGCTCTGA
>CAIYZD010000045.1 GCA_903930585.1 uncultured Geobacteraceae bacterium
CTGCCAGCGGCATTTAGCGCAAACTGCACCGTGAATTATTGCGATTTTGTCCGGGAGTTGGCGTTTTAAAAATATTTTTGAAAACAGCAGTCGAAATATGTTACAATCTAACAGTAACAAGCGGTTAGCGATCAGGTCAAGTATACCGCATCACTACAACTGTAAGGAACTGATAATTTCAATTGAAGGAGGAAATGTTAAAATGAAAATCCTAGTTTGCACCGACGGTTCCGATCATTCCACCAGGGCTGTCAGGTGGGCCGCACAATTTGCTAAAAACTATTCGTCTGAGCTGATGATTCTTAACGTCGTGAAGAACATAGTCAAGACCGATGGTGAAATTGCCTGGTTTAAGGAGGAGGACGAGGAAGGTAACAGGATATTATCCGAGGCAAAGCTGCTGGTTGAGAAAGAATTTCAGGGTGTGAAGGTAACACTTCGGTTAGCGGGGGGCGACGCAGATAAAGTTACCGTTGAATTGGCCGAAAATGAGAAGCTGGACCTTATTGTAATGGGTTCAAGAGGACTTGGGCAATTCAAGCGTCTGCTCCTTGGCAGTATTTCTCAAAAGGTGAGTACCCATGCGCCTTGCCCGGTAACTATCGTACGATAAGGTAAAAATCTACGCCTTCAAGACGCTGCCTTGAAATCCGCGCCCCCCATTGGGGGCGCGGTACTTTTTTAGAGGACGCGAATGTAATACCGGACATCGCACTCAACAAAACGGAGGTAAAACCATGACGTTCTGGGAAAAAGCTGCGGCGGAATTACTGGACATTATTGAATGGAGCGACGACTCAAGCGATACGATGGTCTGGAGGTTTCCACGCTTTGACAATGAAATCAAGAATGGAGCCCAACTGATTGTCCGCCAGGCCCAGGCGGCGGTCCTTGTGGACAGGGGCGCCATTGCCGATATCTTTTCCTCCGGTCAATACCGCCTGACGACCCAAAACCTGCCGCTCCTTTCGACCCTTATGGGATGGCCATACGGATTTCACAGCCCGTTCAAAGCCGAAATCTATTTTGTCAATACCCGGAATTTCACCAACCTGAAATGGGGAACAAAAAACCCGGTCATCCTCCGCGACCCGGAATTCGGCGCCGTGCGCCTCCGCGCATTCGGAACCTATGTCGTCCGGGTCAGCAATCCGGCACAATTCATTCGGGAAATAGTCGGTACCGGCGGCCACTTCACGCTTGTCGACATTTGTGAACAGCTGCGGAATCTGATTGTAAGCAGATTTGCCGACACCCTCGGGGAAAGCGGTATCCCGCTGCTCGACATGGCCGCCAATTACAACGAACTGTCGGCATTCCTGACAAAGAACATTGCCTCGGAATTCCTGGAGTATGGGCTTGAAGTTACAAAACTTCTGATCGAGAACATCTCTCTGCCGCTGGAAGTCGAAGAAGCGCTGGATAAAAAAAGCAGCATGGGCATTGTCGGCAATCTTGATAACTTCGTAAAGTTCCAGGCCGCACAAGCCATGGAAACCGCGGCAAGGAACCAGGGGGGGGATGCCTCGGCCGGAATCGGGCTGGGAATGGGGTTTGCCATGGCAAACCAACTGGGAAAAATAATGGCCGCTCCAGAGGGAGCGGCATCAGGGACACCGCCACCGCTCCCGGATGAGGGGGGCGGGGTCAGCTATTTTGTCGGAGAAAACGGCACAAGGAAAGGTCCATTCGACCGGAATAACATCATCGGGCAGATACAGTCAGGATCGGTAACCAGAGAGACCCTGCTCTGGAAGCAGGGAATGGCGGCATGGGAAAAAGCGGAATCGTTTGATGAATTCAAAACGACCCTGCAAAGCACGCCACCGCCGTTACCGTAACCATTTAAGGAGGTCACGTGGCAAATTGCACCAACTGCTCAGCCCCTCTTTCTGATGGCTCGATACGTTGCGAGTACTGCGGCAGCCGCAACGATATCGACCTTAAAGAGGTTCATTACTATACGACTCATGAACTCGAAACGGAGCGGACCTGTCCGCGCTGTACGGTCGGGCTGAAAACCATTGACCTGAACATAAACGGCACATTTCTTATTGAGCGCTGC
>CAIYZD010000046.1 GCA_903930585.1 uncultured Geobacteraceae bacterium
CTCCTTTGGATATCTCTTGTGGAACATAGCAGCAGGCGGCAAGGTTCCGCTTTTCGGGAATGACCCTATCTGCTATGAATGTTCAGGACTGGAGTTCTGCTGTCCTTGCCTCGATTTCGTATGGATTCTTTGTGTAACCGTATCTTATACTAAACCAGCAATACTTCAAGGAAAACATTAACTTTCCGTCAGCAAGCCACTGCTTTTTATGTGTGTTTTCATGCCGGTGCCAAGCTGCCGGGACCCTTGTTTCTTCGCATGAGAAGTAGGAGGTCTGCCCGAATGTGATGGCGCAAGGTTCTCCACCAAGTATCTTTCCGGCCAGTGTGCCGAATATATGATTGTACTTGTCCATAACGGCCTCTCAGTAGTACGCCACTTTGCGAGCGGCATTGTTTATGTAGATGGTTGCATAGCCAAGTGGAGTAGCCGGTAAAGCTCCAGCACCTCCAGCAGACGGGGCGGTGGTATCTGTTGTCGGGTTGAATGAGATAGTGGAGTTAACTTGCAGTGCAGCGCCTGAGCTGTCTGGCGTAGAACTACCTATCTGTAGCACCCCTGCTAAAAAGTTAGGTGACGCAGAGTCAGCAGAATAAATCGACCATCTATTGGTAGCTTGTATCGTCCCAATATATAAACCATAACCATTAGTTATTGAACCAGAACTTAAATTGGTAATAGCGGGGTTTGCCAATAAACCAGCAGAGAGAGCAATGGCATTAATTATTCCATTAGCGGCTGTACCTGTGAGTTTTGCTTGGCCAACAACTCCATACGCATTGCCGGAAGTACTAGCTCCAGATGTTAAGTTATTTGCATATACACCATATGTCCTATCTGCATATCCTCCACCGGAGTTGTTACAGGTCAACGTAGCTACGCATAGAGAAGATACGGTAGCTGTAGCAAGATTATACACAAACTGAGATATCCCATTAATTGTAGTCACAGCCCCGGTCCCCTGGTGCGATACAACCCCGCCATATCCCATTAATATATTGTATGTATAGGAATTGGCTATAGTTAATACTTCATTATGTATTCCAAAAAAAGTGGCAGAGCTGTTAGTTGAAATATTTGGTTGAGCTAAAATATGTAGTGCTGGGTGGAATCCACTAGCCGTGCTTGTCGGTTGCGAACATATATTTACTTGATCCCCTATGGAGTTGTTAACGCTTAATATTGTACTACCCACAGTCAGGGGGCTTACCGGAGCCGTTGTTGGGCTATTGATTGCAACAAACCCGTCATTACGGACTCTGAGCAAGCTAGCACCGTCAGAGTTGGCTACATTCAATCCGTTGGCTGTGCTGTCGGAAGTAGCCCCTTGCACGAACAGTTTGTCGGTTGCAGGGGTTGATGTCCCTACCAACGTGTTGCCCAAGAAGCAGTTGGGTGCAGTCGAGTCGGCCTGATAGATAGACCATTTTGCGGTCCCTTGTACGATGCCAATATATAGTCCGTATGCGGTGCCGATGGAACCGGCTGTGATGCCTACTGCTGCTTTGGTGGGGGAACCGATAGATACTCCGTAGGCGGCAGTAATTGACCCGCTTACGTTATTCATAGTTACTTGTGAAATCACACCAGTCGATGCGGTCACAACACCAGCCCCTAAATTATTAGCTGTCCCTTTCACGCCATTTTGTGTAGTCACACTGCCAGTTGAATAATTCGAGGCACCCCCGTATATTCCAAATTGGTTGGTTACAATACCACTTGATACATTTCCAACAACACCATAACATCCATATTCTGACAATACCGTACCAGTCCCATAATGGAACATATATGAACTGAATCCCATGTGTGACCCATAGTTATATGCAGAGGTAGCAGGTATTTCCACTTCTGCATATATGGCACTATAGGTAAAGGAGCTGTTGGCAGACACGTTGGGCTTGCTGACAAGATGCAGAGAGGTAACGAACCCTGTGGTCGTGTTAGTGTAGGAGTCACTAATGTTCAGTTGGTTCCCCGCAAGGGATGTACTACCGGTAGAATATAACGGAGTCCCAACAGTCAAAGGACTAACCGGTGCGGCCCCTCCCAGCTTGATCCCCACAAAACCATCGTTACGCACGCTCAACAAGTTGCCACCACTGGAGTCAACCGCATTGAATACATTGGCGGAACTATCAGATGTAGCGCCTTTTACGTACAGCATGTTACCGGCCTGAGTAGCGGCACCAATAGCGGATATAGCTGTTGCCGACACTCCACCTGTTACCTGCACGCCACTCGCGTTAACATTGACCCGCTGAGTACCCGCCGTGGTGATGCCTACGTTGCCAGCAGCAGGGAAGTAGACCCCGGTGTTAGCATCGCCATTGGTGGTCAAAGACGGTGCCGTCACCGAGTCAGGCGCAACAGTTATCTGACCGGTAAAATACGGGTTGTCAGAGATGGCGGACTTGGCTGGACAGGACAGGTATGATACCGCCCCGGTAAGGTCAGTCAGAGGATAGTAACCGGCTGTCGGGTCAGATCCGGCAGGGTTGGCTGGAGTGCCATCAACCCTGAACCCTGACAATGCGCCGCCGCCACTCCACGTCTTATACTCGTTCTCGCGGACCTGCCATGATGTTAGCAGCGCCGACACTTGGTTAGCCAGATCCACCGTGTTAAGCGATACCGTGGACAGCCGTGCTATCAGGTAGTCAGCCCCGGAGGCCGTAGTCCCGGCATAGTTATGTCCCAATGACAGGGATGTATTGGTGTTAACAGCAGTCACCTCGTATATGTGCGACCCGTCAATCGTAAATAGATCGCCAGCCGAGACTGACGCAAGGAAGGTAGTACCACTCCCAAGGACTGTGGGTGATCCGTTTGTTACTGTGACTGTTCCAGTTTTGTACCAAGCCATTGTTGACTCCTTCTATCTATTTCAGTTTTTCGGGTGTTAACTTCTCTTAGACCGGGATCTCTTCCCACGTAAATCCGAACAGAACCAGTGGGCTTGTGCCAGCAGCGGCAAGCCCTTGCATAACGATAACTGTGCCGGGGGTTACAATGATGCTACCGTCCAGAACATCCACGCAATCTGACGCAAACTGGACAGCAGCGGTGGTGTATGCTCCCAGAGTGAAGATCGGTCTGATGATCTATAACTCCTTGTTACCAACTCGTAATAATCACAATACCATCGCCGCCGCGACCACCAAGCGACCGAGTGCCACCAGTGAAACAGCCACCACCACCACCACCACCACAACCATAACCGCCGTTACCCCCGTTGCCGGCAACGTATGCACCCCCGACAGCAGTTGACGCTCCACCAGCACCGCCAGTGAATTGGAGTATGCCGTTGACGTAGTTTGTTCCATCTGAGCCATTGCCTCCGTTACCAGCAGAACCGAGTCCACCAAATGCATAATAGTTGCTATTTGAAGGAACACGACCATCAAGTGGGAGTGTTACACTAGTAGTACCCGCCACGTTAGCCCCATTGGTCCCATTACCGGATGCTGGTAATCCGCCACCACCTGCTCCACCTGTTACTACAAGACCGGTTGTGGGAATAGGTTTATCCACTGCGGTTACTGAAGTCCCGCCTATGATGCCAACATTTCCATTCAAAACAATAGGAGCACACCCTTTAAATGAGTACAATATATTTATGGCTGCCGGAGTCCCACCTGCCGTGCCTGGGCCACCAGCCGAACCTGCATTACCATTCCCTCCGCCGCCGCCCCCCGGTGCATATGCGACAATTTGATTAGCGTTAGTTGCGTCTAAGTACTGCAACCCTACATACGAGGCCACCCCGACAGCAGTTGACGCTCCACCATAACCAGCATAAACATATAGTTTATCCGGCAACAGCCACGCAGGAACAATAACAGCAGTTTGAGAACCACTAGCTCCGCCTCCGCCTCCGCCTGATGTGGACGCAGCACCAGCAACAGCACCTGCGCCCCCACCCCCGCCGCCGCCAAGGCAGATAATGTGACACATCGTAACACCGGATGGTTTTGACCACACCTTACCGGCGGCAACTGACTGGCCATCCCACCCGCCGATAAACGTCTGCACATCTGCTCTGGTACTATTTGGTAAGTGATTAAATCCGTTCATGGTGCTGTACCCCATGTAGGAGTTGCTACGTCAGCCTCAGTTGCCGTATATGACATCACTTGGTTACTATCTACGGTGTTTCCATCAAGATCGGTAAGGCGCACCATTGCTCCGTTTTCAATCTCCTGGTAACCTTCGCCAGTAACAGCCCCAGAGAGAAATACCACTTTGTCATATCGCATTAGTATTTACCCCCGATAGTCGTTATGCCCCACCCGTTAGCTGTTGCTGTGCCAAACGTGACAAGAAGCCGATAGCCTGCGGGGAGTGCAAAACCGAGTTGTAGTTCAAACACCGGCGATTGCGCGGTAATAGAAGGAGTTACTGCTGGTAGGGTGATGTCATCCCAAAATACATTATTTGTCGTAGTGGCATTAGTACTGCCGTTATTGATAAATACCCTTGCTACCGTCAGAGTAGTGGCAGACGCGCTGACAGATGCTTTAAACCGCATTTTGCTGACATATCCACCGTTAGTAGCATCAGCAGTAAATGCCGCGAATATATCAGTTCCAAGCGTTCCAGCTCCGGTCAGTGCGGTATTAGCACTCGCTCCAACTACAGAGATGGTAGCATTATTGGGGAACTGGATGTCGGGAGTCTTTGTAAATATTGGTTGTACGTTAGCAGACATGATTTGCTCCTATAGTAAATAATTACAGCGCGAAAGATTAAACACCGCACCGATGTCTGTACTGCCACCTGATATAGTAATATCTCTAGTACCAAACAGTGAAAGGGTATTGATAGTATTGAACGATGGTAATTGACTTGATGTTAATGGGGTACTTATTACGCTTGCGGGTAGTGACGTAATATTCTGGGATGTTAGCGTACCAAGTTGTGCCGTTGATATAGTTCCCGTTATCTTACTAAACGGCAATGCCGGTATCTGATCTGACGTTAACGCTGCAATCTGAGACGTACAAATAGCTGATACTTGGTCGGTAGTCAATAGGGGCAAATCGCCAGTGCCGTAAACACTCGCCCCGCCAATAGTGTTGAATGATGGTAATTGTGCGCTGGTAAGAGTGGGAAAGTTTGTGGCTACAGCGGCAGCAACTGTTGAACCATTGCCGTACAGTATGCCGGTAATGCTTGTTGGAGTGCTGGTGGTTATGGTGCTTGGACCGGTGGCACCTGTAGGGCCTTGAGGACCGGTAGGTCCAGTAGTACCTTGAATACCTTGGCTGCCGGTTGGCCCCGGCACAGTAGAGGCGGCACCATTCGCACCCGTAGGCCCTTGTATCCCTTCCGGCCCTTGTATGCCTACGGGAACAGAGAGCACAGGCACAGATGCATCCACTATAGTCACCAAGTTTGATTGCATTACCGTTGCTACGGTTACATTCAGGGACTCAGATTGTATGGTGTAAACCAAATCAGGCACTTATCACCTCTGCTATGACTATCGCCCCACCTTGTATTTCCGGCAGCACATCCCCGCTAGGAGCGGTAAGTTGCAAGGCCCAAACATATTTTCCCGCCACACATGGAGTCAAAGAGACGGTAAGAGCATTTGAAAGGGACCGCTGTACTACACCGCTGGAGGGCGTAGGAACCGAGCAAGTAAAGTTGACGGTATCACCCGTAGAAACCAATTTAATCTTTGATTGGACAGTGTAACCGGTCAGGTTCAAAGGGACTCCAGCCGTCTGCTCTACCGTAACCGTATCCCGGTATGTGCTACCCTGATATATCGTGACTACGTTCCTGTTAATGATTGCGTCGTATGCGCCCATGTTACACGCTCCTTGTTAATTGAGGCATCGGCGGGTTGAGTGTCACCAGAGAGGGGGCCATATACACTGAGTTGACGGAGACAGTGCCAACTATTTCTATCGTCCAAGTCCACCCGCGTATAAGCCCTGTGAGCAGCCTGAACGGGGCGTTAGACGCGACTGACTGCGTGTGTACCTGAACTCCGTCAGCGAACACGTTCATCGTCAGCGGGTAACTGTCGGCAAACACTTGAGCGCAGGAGTACCGCATCGGAATAGAGAGACGAAAAGGCTTTGATCTCCAAGTTAACGTGAGCGTAGAAACCGAGTTTCCGTCGAACTGGCAAATGTCGTTACCTATCTGAAGATACAGATTCCCGGAGATGGGGTCATTGTATCCAGCCGTAGCCGTAAACCCCGATAACGTAGTCACGGAACCGGTAGTAGGGTCCATCATAAAGGCACCGGAAGAGCCGTTATTGTAGAAACAAACGTATTTGCCTCTGTAGTTCCATGCCTGCATACTCGCGGGGTTCATTGCTTTCCAAGCGTCCAAACCGAATACCCCAAGAGTGCAGTTCTGTGCCACTCCAGAGCCTACGATAATCAAACCTTCATTCGACGGGTACGCGACGTAGGTACCCATGTCCACGGTCCCGCGCTTTGAGACGCAAGAGTTACCTATTTCGGCTTTTTCAACAGACATTGTGGCGGGGTCAAGTCCGGTAAGGACATACGGCCTGCCGGTCGTCGTAACCAGAACAGAACTTCCGAACGCGGCATGTGAGACAATAGGCATATCGGTGGTAATGCGCTGCCCTACCGGCCAAGCGTGGGGCATGTAAGGTACAGAGGGGCACCATTCATTCCCCCTAAATCCGGCTAAGCTGCCACCGGGGAGGGCTATTAGCCCTGCAAGGTCAGAGGGCGGGGCGTCCCATGTAGACGATGTTAACGTGACATCGGCAAGGTCAGCGGTTTCCGTGGTGTCTACCAGAGTCGTCGTAGCGTTGGCTATGGTTGCGAGCAGCAGCCATGATCCGGTTGAAGATCCGGTGGCACGTCGATATACCCTCTTCTGCGTGATATTGTACCCTACGCCACTACCGATAGGGATACTGGAGAGGGTAACGGTTTGTCCTGGGGATCTATCCACCGGGACGGTTGGAGCCGACTCTATGCCCTCTTCCCCTACTGATGTTACAAAGGTTACGACGTATGCCCATGTTTCCGCCAGTAACGGGTCACTGTTGGTCGCTGTACCGCTCACCACTACGTTTGTCGTACTGGCAGGGGCGTAGAGTCCCAATGTATAGGAGTTGGTGGGGTAGTTGGTCCCGCCACCGTTGACAGCATTGGGAGAGTAGGACATTTTTGGTGCTCCTTCTCCGGTCCAATACGAGCGGGAAAAGGCATCTCCGGGAACGGGGCCTCGGACACAATCAACATCGGTCAGCCAGTGAAACCAATAGGCATTATCAAAGAGATAAATGCTTTGTTTGGTCCCCGATTTAGACGGAGTATTGACGCTGGTATTACCGCGTAAGGCGCGTAAGGCACCCGTATCCATCAAGCAGTTGTCTGCTATCTGGGCCGCTTCGTTCGCCAGAAGGTTGCGGGCGACTACCGGCATTATCCCCCGAAAGGTATTAAGGCTGATGAGCATTTATTACTTCGCCTTGAGTCCGGTAGGCATCGTTACCTGTACTGCGGCCTCTCCCTGTAACTTAGCTCCTAATGCGGCCAAGAAGGCTGCGTAGTGGGCCTGAGAAGATTGAACATAGGAAGGGTCGGTAGACTCCCTGCCTAACGCTCTGTACGCCACATAATCGACAAGGATGTTCTCGTACACCCCATCCAGCACTATCGTATCGGATAGGGTTGTTAGCGGGGTAGGGGTTGCCCCATAGATGAGTTCTACAGACCCAAACCCGCTTGTAGGTTGGGGCGGGTAGACGTAGAACGATTTAGGGAATCTATCGTCGAAAATGAAATGATTTACCACGTTAACAGGGGTTGCCGTGTGCCATGCGGGGTTACTGCCATCAAGGGCGGCTCTGGAAAGAGGCACTACCACCTTGCCCGGAGTAAGCCCGTCAGTCCCCATATTCCTAACGATGTCTATCAGCATCAACCCTGCTGCCGGGATCGTCTGCTTTGTGCCTGCCACCAAAACTAAGGGGGCTGTTACGACATAGGCATTTGGCTTGTGAATAACAATTTCTTTAAGCCCGGAGTTCAACCAGCTCAACAGATATGTGTCCAACCAATAGGTGTTGATGTCTGCGAGAAGAGCGTGAACGTCGTCTATAATGGTTTGTCCTGTAAAAGACATGCTGCCTCCGGGTTATGGGAAATATCTTGGTATTACGGTGCGGTTGGCACGGTTGCGGTCAATGGCATCAAACGTCTTGGATAAGTACGCGTCAGCCTGCATCACCGCCGATCCGCCTTGCAACATCACGAGTAGGACCACTTCCCTGAAAATGTAATCAAATAACCCATTAAATGGGATCAGGTCGGTTCCTGTGGTAGGCTTTATCGCTGCTAAACTCGCCTCAAATACAACGGTACTGGCCTTGTTTGGGGTCGGATATACGAAAAGGTCTGCGCCTTTAATTTCGTAATATTCTGGTGTGCCAGTGACCCCCACGAATGACGACCTGTACCCAGAGGGAAGGGGCAGCAAGTCAATACCTCCCGTTTGCCCTATGATGTTCAGGACGAAAGGAGGTTCTACTGTACCAAGCATGTTATCAGGCAAACCCGCCGAGTTAACGCCGGATGCGTACCTTAACGAAACTTCCTCATTTAATAGTTTTGACCCGTTCAAAAAGAGCCTTGTGGAGAGATAATCGCTGACAATCCCTATTGCTGAATACATATCTTCTACTGGAGGTTTTCCAGTGAACCGTGAGGTTAAAGATGAATAGAGAGAGTCAGCGGTCATCATGGTTTATGCTCCTGCTTCTTCTTCGGAAAGAATGGCAATGATTTCATCAGCGGTTACGTCAGGATATCCAGTCGCTTCCTTGATATAAGCTACCTTCGGCATAGCGGGACGACCAAAGGCGGGAGCGGCGTAATCACCTACAGCTACGGAAAGAACCGCCGTTTTTATTGCGGTACTGCGATCAATAGCGGGGTCAATTCCCAGCATCAAAGAGAGGTTAACTATGTCGTCCTCTATGATGGTACCCGATTCAACCGTGTCTAGGGCCGGTACCGGTACAGTAGCGGTTAACTTACATCCAGCTATAATCTCTTCAACAGAAGGAGAATAGGCGGAGAAGTTGCTATTTATCTGCAACAAGGGATGAACGAGGAAGATGAGCCCGTTGTCCTTGTTGAGTAGCCATTCTTGCGATACGAGTTCTTCCGGTGACATGGTGTTTCCCCCTTAGTGAGCTGCGCTGAGTACGCTGTAAATGGTAATGGCGGGGGATGCTCCCACGGCAGTAACTACACCTCGGAACATGCGGGTATTCGCCTGAGTTGCGGTATTTGTGTTACCCGTAGCAAGCGTGATCCCGGTACCTGCAACGAGAGTTATCGTATAAGCCCCGGCTGAAACGTTCCTCAGATAGAAGTCAAAACAGTCGCCAACTTTGGCATTACCGGAACCTCCCATTGCGTCAAGTATCTGTGCGGCAGTCGGAGTGGTATAGTTGGCGGCGGCGGTTGGAGTCCCGATTATCAGGCCAGAAAGCAACGAAGCTGCTGTGATGGTCGTCGTATCTGCAAACGCAACAGGAGCACCGAATACAAACTGGAAAAGACATCTGAATGTGTTGACGACGAGATTTGTAAAGGTCATGTGCTTCTCTCCTTAATGTGTTGGCCCCTGCGTTAACAGGGGCCGTAGAAAATTAGGACATATCCACGCAGACGAGTGTTGCGCGAACAGTCGGGTTAGTAGTGACGGTACCCCCGCCAATGGCGAACACCAGGTTGCAGGACACTGCCGACGCACCTACACTGATAGGCAGTGCGGTGGTAGTAGCGCCGCCGATTGCCACTGTATTTGCTGTCAGTATGTCAGCGGTGGCCGTGATGTCGGTGGTACCGAAGCGGAGCTTAGCGGTGCATGTAGACGAGCACCCAACAGCTACAGTAGTCACTTTGATACCGGCAGACAGAATCATCGTATTGGCCGGGATGTTGAAAAGATTGACAATATCAGTGGTCAGAATCTTGCCAAGAGCGACACCAAGCGTGTCCTTGATCGTATCAAGGTTGAAAGTCTTTTCAATAACGTAGACTTTTTTACCGGATGCGGGAGCGGCGGCGACGAGTGAGTCCACAACACCACCAGCGATAGGATAAGTAATAGCAGCCATTTTGTTTTATCTCCGTTTAGAGTGCCTCCCCGCGAGTTAACGCAGGGAGGGAAAGAGGTTAATTAACCGGCAATCGCGTACATGCAGCCGACAGCTTCAGGCTTCACAACCTTGTAGCCGTAAACCTGTAGACCTTCCATCGCACGGCCAAAAGTATTTTGGAGTTCGATGGTACGGGATTTTACGAGCTGGCTGGCAAAAGTGATCCCCGCCTTGTGTCCGAACTGGATCGGGTAGGTCGAGCCGGTAGCAGCATTGACGTTGTTGCTGGAGAATATCTTGAAGCCAGCAATCTCACCGATACGCCCATTACGTAGGCTCTGGTTACTGGAATCGCCAGTGAACAGCGCGGAACGTAGATCGGAAGTATTGATGCGGCTGACAAAAATCTCAGGCAAAATCATCCATCTGTCGCCGTTAGTGGGGACGTTCTGCTCGTTGAGGACAGACGAACAATAGCTGATGTAATCAAGGATATTGGCCTTGGTCAGCGTTATCGGAGCGCCGGAAGTACCAATGGAATAACCACCGGATTTAGCGCCAGCGGTCGCGCCGGTATTTTTGGCATGGCAGGAGGTGTAAAGGTTGTTGAGAACCTTTGTGTCCACATTGATGCCCATTGCTTCAGAGGTATCAATTGCCCACGCGTCGAGCGCGTTGATATCGTTCTGCGCCTCATCCAGAGCGTCAATACCGATGGAGAAGAAATCTGCTTCAGATATCTGCAACTCCATAGAGGCCGGTGCAAAGAACTGGCGAACGGCATTGAGGTCCATGCCGCGAGTGTATGTTCCGATTGCCGGGGTCGGACGGGTACGGATGATAACGGTATCACCCTGAGACTTTATTTCACCTTCGTAGTCGCGCTGTGCAATCTCACCGAAAACGGTTTTTGCATAGAAAGCGATAAGAAGTTTTTTACTGTAAATCTTGGGCGTAATGCTGGTGACGCCTGCACTGGAAAGATCCGGGTATCCTGCTGCTCTTCCGACGAGACTCATAATATTATTCCTTTATACCGCGCCGTTACCTTACTCGACCTTCTCCGTATGCCCTGCCGATTTCAGCCTCAAGTTCCTTAGCTTCCTTCTGCCGGTGTTCGTAACGCCCTCTTGCAAAATCATCGAAAAAGCGGTCAACTTCTTTCTCGGTCCAGATTTTGCCCTGATGAGTATCTGCGCTTGTCTGCGCTGCGCTCCCTCTTCGGGCAGGGGTCACGAGGTCATCCACGGATGGCCTGATGGTAGTCGCGGTGGTTGAATGGGTTGACGTTAACTTCTGGTTATATTCGTTGAAGATCATTGCGACTCTCTGCGAGTCCCCACCCGAATACGCTTGATTGAGTAGGTTAATGATCGTTGAGCCGGTGTAAGGCTCCTTGGTGGACTTGGCCCATGCGATGAACGCGGGATCATCGTTGGTAGTCATCCAGTTTGGGCAATACTGAGAGATGTCTGAGTGCAGACGGTCTGTGGCCGATAAGGCCATCTGGTCCTGCATGGGTTGCATCTCTGCTCTTGCCGCCTGCTTTGCCGATAACGCGGCCCCTTCAAAATGCGTTTCTGCGTAGTCAGTACCGAACTCCTTAGCCATCTTTGCGTATGAACGACTTGACCTGATCTCGTCGTTAACATACGGAGAACGGTAGTCATCGCCTTCGGCTGCTGGAGCCTGTGCGGACACTCTGGATGTCTGAAAGTCGGATAACTGACGCTTGACGTTTGCCAGTTCAGCACTGAGTCGCGGGACTTCCGAGTTGTACTTGCCAAGAACTACCTCACAGCGATTACGCCAGTAAGCGGCGTCTTCGGATTGCGGCTGCTTGTTCTCAGTGGTAACTCCTGCGGGATTCTGTGTTGCCTGTGCGGCTGATGCTTCGGTGGTCACTTCTGCTTCGGGAGCGGCTTCTACCGGATTCCCTTCAGCGTCAGTAGCCGGTGCGTTAGCGTTAACTTCAGCTATCAGCGCGTCGAGTTCTGCTTGTGCTTTTTTCACTGGATCTGTTATCGAACTGAACATCTGCCACCTCTATTCGGAGCCTGTTTACAGGGATTCCGGTTGCTGCCTGAGCCTGTTATCAGGGATTCAGGTCTATTTGCGTGCCAATGTCACCCATGATGGATGTCATAATAATCAAAATTGTTTGTTGCGCATCGACTTCAGTTCTTCGTGTCTGCGTGCCGTTTCTCTGGCTCCAAAAGCAGATTCAGCGGCTTCGTCTATTGACTTGAGAAAAGAAGTAATGAACTGCGTTTGCCCC
This sequence comes from uncultured Geobacteraceae bacterium, assembly GCA_903930585.1. GTDB lineage: Bacteria > Desulfobacterota > Desulfuromonadia > Geobacterales > Pseudopelobacteraceae > JACRCG01. The sequence goes on from CAIYZD010000046.1 coordinate 12,399, forward strand.
TGTAGCCATCTGAGTTGCAAATCGTCTCTCAGCACTGACAAGTTTTTATTGTTATGCTCAAGCTCCCGTTGCAACCATGCATGGACCTGTGAGCCTTTAAGCCCGTCTAGATCTGAGGCCAGACCACTTACACTGTACGATGGAAGATCCATTAACCCACCGCGCTGATGTAAAGAGTCCCTGCGTTAACACCGATCTTGAAAGCGGCATTTAGGTCACTCAGGACTACCGGCACGTTGGCCGGGATGTAATGAGCGTTTCCAGCGGCAACGATAGATCCGTTCACCCCTGTACCATCTGGGCTCACGCATATAAAGCAGGCCGTACCGTTTGTAACTACAACGTCAGAACATCCGAGCACGGCGCTCACGGCTCCAGCGGATACAGTCTGTGGAGAGGGAGAATTAAGAAATTTATATCGTATTGCCATTGTTAGGCCCCCTGATTCTGGAAGGTGTTGGTCGCTGTCCCGCCTGCCGGATTGCCTGCATTGTCAGTCTGCTGAGGTTTCGCGTCCGGGGATCTCCCTATTGCGGGAGAATCCTGATCGCCCTGACTCTGCGCCGCCATTTGCTGCGCTGCCTGCTGCCTGACCTGCTGAGCAAAGTCGGCTATCTGTTTCTGTAGATCATCATCGTCAACAAGGTGTAAATCCAGATCCTTGGCGTGCTGCATCAGCATCTTGCTACGATTCTTCAAGCCTATTATCTGCACGTCAACAGGGTTGGCGGTCTGCTGCAAGAACTGACTTCGGCTGTTCATCATCTGTTCTTTTGCTATGAGAGAGGAAGACCCCCGCGCCACCACGTTACAGTCACCCTTGAGGCTTTCGTCTTCGTCGTAGATCATGTTGTAATCGTACAACCGGCCTACCGCCCCTTCAGTCATACAGTCTACGTGGCCTATCACCATCTTTATCCCGCGACTGGCGGCACTCATCAACATAGACAGCCCTGACGATGTAGAACCTGCGCCACCCTGCTGCGTCTGACCATAGGCCCATCTCGGAACTCCACTCTGGTCGTCTGCTAATGAACTGAAAAATTCAAAGACCTGCATTAATGCCTGTGTAACTATCTGCGGCTGCGTAAACCTGACTGCCGGACTGTCCTGCATTTGCTGGTTTGTACTTTCCCAAATCTTCCACGGGTAAAGCTCTGTACTGTCGCCTTTGATCCGGTCTGTGTTAACTTCGGTCTGAGGACCGGATGCCAGAGCGGCGTTGTTAACGATGGAACGGGCAATCGCGTTGCAAATATCTTGGAGGTCGCTTATCAACTCAGGGATACCCCGGCCCCAGAAAGATCCGGCCACCCTGTCAAAACAATCGACACTATATGGCTTGCGTCCTAACTGGTCAGGGTTGAGCAGCGCCCTGATAGTGAAACTTCCCACTTGCCACACGTTAACTTCGTAATCAAGTTCGGGGTCAATGGTGGATGCGCTCATGCCCCATTCGATAAGAAACTTGCCTTGAACGCTTCCCCAAAACTCCAGAGCCTCTATTTTGTCCCCGGTAAACAGGGTGTTTGACGTGCCGAACTCCATACGGGCTCGTTCGCTGTCAGGTCCCAAGAACTCTCGGCGTCCGCCGGTACCATAAGCCTTTATCGCTTCCCTGATATTGGCCTCGTTGTACCCCGGTACCCCGATCATGGAAAGGAGGTCAGTACGAGTGAGGTTGTGCCGTTCAAACAGGTACCCGTCGTCAACCCCGCGAGAGTCAGGAGCCGGGTAGATGTCAAACGGGGAAACTCTGTCGAACTCAGGCACCAGTTCGTAAGGTGTCTGGATAACCCACTTGTTACCTACCTGCACCCACTTCTTAACTTTGCGCCTGCGGATGCACGGACCTTTCAAGACTCCAGCCTTGAGGGTAACAAGGTCACTGATGATGGCCCAAAATGAATTATGCCAGCCACCTTCTTCCAGTTGGTCGTCCATTTTGGTAGTCATCCGGTCTGAACACGCTTGCGCCTCCGCCTGAACTTCAGATATGAGTTCGTCCCTGCGAGTCTTGACGTATTCCGTTATTTCTTCCCGGAGCTGGACAAGAGGGATCATATTTGACTGCTGTAACTGCTGCGCCTGCTGCATTACTTCCGTAAATACGTCCTGGGCTTCCTGCATCAAGGCTGCTTGTTTGTCCCCCGGTAGATCACTCAACGGGGTAGGGTTGATCGTCCACGGCCTATCCGATATTGGGGAGAGGACGTCATGTATCCATGCCTCTGCGGCCCTGCATTTCGTTGCCGTCATAAGGATATAGATTTCGCTACCACCCATACCCCTGATCGCTGCCAACTTATCCGCGTCGTAAATTCCACTTCTCTGCCGCATGTTGGCGAGCATCTGTTCTTCGATGGGTTGCTTTGCTGTTTTAGCCGCGACCCAACAGGAATTTATATAACCGGTTAGCCCGTCAACAACCCTTTCAGGCTGAGTATCTTGCTGTTTTGATTCAGTTTCGGCAGCGATAGCGTCATTATTACGAACCTTTACGAGTCCAAAATTGCTGACTCCTTCAGATGTTTGTATCGCCTGTGCCATGTTGCTCCAAAACGAAAAACCCCATATCTCCAGCCGAGCCTCAAATGGCAAACGGTGAAAATACGGGGTTTCGGTGGTCCCTTTTTTAAGGGGGTCAAAGTGGTCCTCAAATATATGAGTGATAATTATATCTTAATTGGTTTTATTATGCAAGCAACTTAGATGCTATGTCCAGCCCCTTTTGTCTTTCATCGTATGATGCGCCCGGTGGTTACTGTCCTGAAAGAAATTCTGGTCATTTGCTTTCATAGACGGGAGCGGTATTGTCTGCCTGAGATATTTGGCAATAGACAGGCTCATAACCCTGTCGTCGAACCTTCCGCCATCAGCTTCGTACCTGCCGTTATTCTGGATCTTAAAGCTCATCATCTCTTCGATGGTAGCTTTACACATAATACCGTGGGCGTCCTCCCTGACTTCTCTCACAAGGTTGTCGAGTATAAGCGGTCTGGTCGCGCTACTCGTTAACCATCCGTATCGTTTACGAGGCTTACCGGGAGGGTCGGGGACCATCTCCGCGTACACTAAGGGGTACCGGGAGTTGCATACCCATGTGACCGTCGTGAGTCCGTGGTTGTTCCTCTCTATCCCAAGCCATGCCAGATTGTACCGCTTACCAAGTGCAATCAGGATCTCTGCAAAGACATCGGCGTCCGTATGCCCGTGCCATTGGGCTACCTGTTTCCCGGTCTGATGGTCGATTACGTCTGCTACCGAGAAGTCACCTTTTGCCAAACCCTCCGAAACGTCGGCACCGATTATGTACGAGCGCCCCAGTTTAGGCTCTTCCCATACCCGGAGCCTGCCAGTGGGTACCGACATCCATTGTCCTGTCCCGGTCATGCACTCGTAATTTACTATCGGCTCAGGCAGAGCTTCGTGATAACGATACAACTTTGTATTGTCGAACACTGGACGTCCGGTGCCAAGAAACGCCTCGATGGGGTTGGCGGGGTATTCCTGCTTGAATATGTCAAGGTTCCCGTCGCACTTACTGGCAAGGGTACGTCGCCTCCAAAAGAGCTGATCGAAGTTAACTCCGTACTGCTTTATCATCTTCAGTTCTTCTTTGTTCGGCTGAAAATCGTCAGGCGCTTTCAGTATATTTTCTTCAAAGACGAACCACGGCAGGAATATTGACGTGTATATATTCTCTTCGTCGGCGGTTGAATTTATTTCCTCGGTGATTACCGGGTTGCCGTTCTCGTCCAAGCGAGTGACCCATACCCGATATCGAGCGCCCCAGAAACGATCATAGAACGCACCGCCTATACCTTTCGCCGTGGATTCAAATACGACTTCTGATTCTTCGTCGTCCGGCACACATTGGAGAATAGAGGTAAGTAAGCTCTCTGTCGTCTCGGCAGGCCATTTCGATGTCTCAGAGAGGTGGCAATAATGGATAAGTTGACCCGATCCGAAGTCCTCTTTTCCAGCCGTCGCCACCCTGAACCCTGAGTTGAGTCCACGCCCGTCTTTGGTATTGAACTCCAAAAGGCGGGTATTGTTATATTTAGTTGAAGGCCGCATGTCGGTAGGTGAAAAATCGTAGAATCGTTTGACCATCTTGAACAAGGCATCAGTAGCCTCCGGTTCGTGGGTAATCTGTGTAGCATACCGGTTATGGTTCCAGCTTACTCTCCAGTAATAACGGGCAGAGAAGTAGGTGGAAAATCCCATGCGTCGAGCCTTTAGGGCGACCAATCTTACA
>CAIYZD010000047.1 GCA_903930585.1 uncultured Geobacteraceae bacterium
CGAAAGTATTCTGTCGAATCCGAAGCTATCTATCAACCTGTATGAAACAAGGCGTCACTGCGTCCGAAGGTTTGCGTCTGCTGTTCCAGGGGAAATTCCCGGATTTTATGAATGTGAAAGAACAAGGTGATGAATAGATACGTCGAAACTTGTACAAGCATATCCAGACGAACAAAGTGTAAAATACGGCAAGTTCTTTGTAGAGCCGCTTGAGCGGGGCTTTGGCACGGTCATCGGCAATGCTTTGCGGCGTACACTTCTTTCGTCTTTGCAGGGCGCTGCAATCGTCTCGATTAGAGTGAAAGGGGCTCTACATGAGTTTTCAGCTGTCCCTGGAGTCACTGAAGATCTTGCTGACATCATCCTGAACCTTAAAGGTATTAGGCTCAAGCTGCATGGAAACCAGGCGATTATCTACTTTAAACAACGCGGGCCCGGAACAGTCACTGCCGGCAGCATCATTACGGGGCATAATGTTGATGTCTTGAATCCGGACCACTATATCGCAACTTGCGGCAATGACGCGGATTTTGAAGTCGAAATGCAAGCGAAAACGGGCAAGGGATTTGTATTAGCAAATCGTAACCGAGAAGAGAAGGCCCCCGTCGACACCATTTGGCTTGACGCGAACTTTTCCCCAATCAAAAAGGTTAATTTCTCAGTATCTGAGTCGAGTGTGGGTGCGGATCCGGCGCCCGCCCATGACAGGCTTACTCTTGAAGTATGGACTGATGGGAGCGTTTTGCCTGTAGACGCGGTGGCATACGCGGCGAGAATACTGCAAGATCAGCTTACTATTTTCGCTGGTTTCGACTTGGAATGCGAAAGGCTTGTTGATGATGAGCCAATAGTAAATGAAGAAGTCCCGAATGAGAATCTGTATCGAAAAATCAGTGAATTCGAGTTGCCAACACGTGCGGCTAATTTCGTTGCAAGTGCGGGGATTAAGTACGTTGGCGAATTGGCTATGATGAAAAAATCTGAAGTGCTGAAATTGAAGAATACGGGCAAGAAAACAGTGGAAGAGCTGCAGGAGATTTTGATGTCTTTAGATCTGGATTTCGGAATGAAAGTCGGTAGTTTTCCGGACTCGGAGATAATTGCAAAGATAGATGTAGAGTGAGTTTAGGTGGCCTCCCTGATTTTCTTTTCCCCGAATTGTTTTGCCTTTATTCTGATCGCACCTTGTGCACCCTGCTGGCCTACTTTGTAACCGGTTAATGTAAGAATGGTATGCGGGGCTTAAAATCACGGGCTAACAGGAGCAAGGTTCATGCAAACGCAGTATGATGTAGTCATTCGTTGGGCCGGCAGCAATGTAACGTTGCTTTTTACCATCGCCTTAGTGTTTGCCTGCGCGACAATTGATTACAAAGCCTTACCGAAGATTGCTGATAAATACGTCAAGCCCGGCGGGAATATGTCGCAAGCCCTTAATTTTGGCAGGCTAACGATCTCGCTACTTGTCGGGTTTTACACTTTGCTTGCGCTTGTATTCGATTTCTATGGCCTGGAAACTGCTGCGTGGTTGTTGGTGATCTGGTTGCTGGTGGATGCGTCATTCTCTATCTGGGTGCTTTTCGGAAAGCGCAAGTGACAGTTTTTGGACAGCGAGGCGTAAACCCCGATACGGCCAGACGAATAGGAGCGAAAAAAAAGATGGGATTTACAAATGAGCGGGAGATGTTGGCGAAACAAATAGATACAAGAGTTACAGAGATGAAAGAGTCCGGGGCCACGGATCTTAACATTTTTCTTGGCACAAGAGACTTGACGTTGATATTTCAGGAGTTAAAAGAAATCGTCGGGAACGAGGGGTTGGATGAACTGAAGTCGAAATATCGAGGGCTCTATCTCTATACGCAGATTACTGAATACGTCTGCGCCGGTCGGCAGCAAGCGTAAGCGCGAGAGACGACGCTATAGAAAAAAACCCTAACATGCTTTAGTTGGGATTAGGCATAAAAAAAAGGCCACAATCCGAAGATGCGGCCCTTTTACGTACTATGATGAAGAAATTACTTAGCAGCAGGAGCAGCAGGTGCAGCGGCATCAGTTTTAGGAGCTTCTTCTTTTTTAGCTTTCTTTGCTTTCTTTGCTTTCTTTGTTTTCTTAACTTTCTTTACTTCTTTCTTTTCTACTTTCACATCACCAGCAGGGCTGGTAGTGGTTGTTTCGGTCTTCACATCAGTTTTGGTGGTTTCAGCAGCAAATACTACAGCTGAGAAAGACAGAGCAACAAGAGCCGCGACGATTGTGGAAAGAACTTTTTTCATGGGTAATACCTCCGAGTAATTTTAACAAATCTGTTTTTATATAAAGCACAGGTCATGCCAAGTATATTAAATGCCGTAACCTACCGATAGCACTACCTTACATGTATTGATATTAATTATATCCAGCTTTTCTTACCTTGTATGCTCAGCCGCGCACCTTATATGGGGCACTCAATGCACAGGAGCTTGTCTTTACCTGAAAACAAACCCCCAAAACCGGACAACTGGACCTCTATCTTACCGGGGAAATTATTACCAGGGGGAGGCCTTTATTTCCGCGGCCGCAGGCTCCCCGGAACGCGCCGCGAGCGAGGCCCCCGCGACAGGGGTTTTTCTTAACTTTCATACGCCTCCCCTCCCCTACTTTTCTCATTACCGCCCAACAACCACGTCCAACCCCTCCATCGCCAAGCCCGCTCATGCCGGGGTTCCGGCAGACAAGTTCAAACTTCCTTTTGCTGTCAACCTTACGATTTTTGGCTTTTATCGGCCAATTATTCAATACAGCAAATTGATACTTGACATGTTTCGATAATCTATGCTATAATGAATTATACAATTGAGGTAACGAGATAAGTAGTTCCTCCAGCAGATGGATCGCCGAAAATATCAACCCATAAACATCGCAAAACAATCCTTGGAGGGAGTCCAGTATGCGGCACAATTCAAATCATAAGGCCGTCATCAAAGCATTTTTACAATTCAGCGTGCTCAACCTTGCGATTTTTGCCGGGCTGATGCTCGCGGCGAGGCTTGCGCACTGAAGCAGGTGGCCTTCGTTATAGCAGCTCTGCCCGTTTGTTTGGGTTAATCAGTATGAATAGGATTTGAAGGAACTTTACGTCAACCAAGGGAGAGGACAGCATCCCGCAACCGCTCCGGAGGTATAAAATGCAGAACTCTCACGTAATAACTGCAACAGTTAATATTTTCCTTGAAGAGGAAATAACAGATAGAGACCGTGCTCTCGCAGTCAAAATGATCAACAGCCGCGTAGCCCTCGGTATTGAAAATGTCGTCTTCCGCGATTCTGCTGATTCAGTTGATCACTGCGCATTTTCCCTGCAGATAGCTCTTGCCAACGTACAGCGCGTGCCTGAAGAAATGACGTTCGTTGCTCGCGAAGTATCGCTGCTGAATGACACAGACAAAGTCTTGCTTAATAGCCTCATGCAAAAGCCTCAATTTAAATTTATCCTTACCTGTGATCCGTCAGAATTCGACAAGAAGAGCAGACAGATTTTTACATATGCCACGAGACCTCCCAAGGCAGCTTTAGTAAAAAAGCCGAAGAAAGCCAAAGCCACCTCCGAAGCAGATACCACCGCTAATGCCTCAACCAACGCCGACACCGATGTCAATACCTTTGCCGAAACCAGCGGTGCCGCAGAACAACCGGATCGAATTGAAGCAGAATCGGCGGTTGGCTTTAATTCGGCTTCTTCCGCCGCGGAGCCTAACGAGGTGTCCAGTGCGGGCCGATAGTCGACGGCGCAAAGAAAAATCCAAGGACGAAGGCGATATCTCTTACCTGATCTATTCGCAACACGCTAAAGACAGACTGAACTCAAGGGCAATTTCGCAAGAAGATATTGACCTCGTAATCACATATGGACGCCGGCTACATACGCGCCATGTTGTTATCCACTCTATCGGCAAAAAAGAAGTGGAAGAAAATGGCAAGTTTTTGGAGCGTTGTGCGGGACTGCATGCTGTCTGTAACCCGCATACGGGCAAAATAATTACAGCGTACCGCAACCAAGATTTCAAAGGTCTGAGAAGCTGGTAAGGGCGGAGTTGAAGCGGCATTGAAGCGGAAAGATGCGGAAATGAAGTGGATTTCAAAGCGGAAATCAGCAGAACCAGGCCTGATCAATAGCAGTAGGCACACCAGCAGCACAACCAAGTAGTCGGCGCATACGGCCAAATCCAGTTCCGGAGGCGGCCAATGCGCGTAACAGATATCGAGGTTCCAAAAGGGGTTGATCGGCTTTCTTCTGCTGATTTCCGCTTGTTGCTTGCCAACCATATGCAGCAGGGAGGCACCACCAGCCCCTCCAGCAAAGGGCAAGTACAAGGCAAAGGAAGGGGGAAATACAGCCAAAAGGTATTAGCCTCCCTTCCCGACCGGATGCGTGCCGATCAGCTGCAGAGTATTCCCGAACCAGCGGACAGTGAGCACCAAGAGCAAGTCGAGTTAGTACAGTGGCTACGCCTGATGGAGATTCGGCACTTCGCAATTCCCAATGGCGGGCATAGGCATCTATCAGTCGCAAAGCAGTTGGCGGCCGAAGGCGTCATGCCGGGGGTATCTGATCTGGTGATCCTTCCGGAAGCTGGAGCAGAGACTGTTCTGCCAATTGTGTTCCTGGAAATGAAGAGAAAAAAAGGCGGAAATATTTCTAAACACCAGCTTGATTTTCTCGGGCATATCGAAGCATTGGCGGCATGTGGTTATCCAGTTATTGGACGCGTGGCGCAGGGGTTTCAGGAAGCCCGCAAAATTCTCATGGAGATCGGTTAAGGGGCTGAATAGAAGGCGGAATATGAGACAAATATGACAATAGCAAGGAAACTTTCATCACCAACAGAATCTGAACTCGTTTTTGTTCTCGACACAGAGACGGGACAGGTTGTGTTGAAAGGAGATGTACCAAACCAACATAAGGAAGTCACGTCTTCGCACCGTGCAGAGATTTATCGCACCGGGCTTGTTTCTGAAATACCGGTCGCGGCAAGGATCTGGATTGCTCTCGGAAAAGTTGGCAGGGAACATTACGGGTTAGTCAATCTATAAAGCCTTCAGTTGAATTATAACGGCCGGATGTCATAGGCAACATGAGTGTCCAATATCAAAACAGGCCAGAGTTCTGTCATATGGATACGCTTCAAGAAATCATATCGACATTTTTGGTAACAGTCCCAAACGTCGATTTGCTTATTCTGGGATTAAATCCGCACCTAATATTCCGGGTGCTGAAAATGACATACGGTTAAGGGGGACAGACTATGCACCCGCCTTGAGGGAGACCAGCGTAACCACCAGACTTCGCCCTTCATCATTGCATATAACTTCAAGTGAAACCTTTTTAGCACTGTCAGTAACTTCGTTCCGTTTGATGCCCATTCGATCTAAAGTTAGCGTCTCTTTTCTGAGCCAAAGATGTTCCTCAGGCCGACTCAGCACATTAGTTAAGACATCCAAATAAGTTGTAAGCATATTATCATCGCCTCCAAGCTCCTGTAGGTCTGCCTCTATTTTGTTAAGCTCCTTTTCCATACTGGCAGCATCGACGGGCTCATCTTTATCGAAAGCATGAAACCCCCACTCCCCGCGCTGCAACAGACTAAGTTTCGACTGAAGCAACGTACGGTATCGTTCGAGTTTTTCTCGCACTGTTTTAACAGTAGTAATGCGTCTGAGGGCAAGGCTTAGTAGATGATCATATGATCTTCGTTTAAGCTGGCGGCGAGTTTCAACTTCGGTAAATGAGAGTTCAATCAATCGAGGAGCATCAAAACTGACGGCCACCATGGGAACGTCTCGTAGGATGATGTCACCTGAGATATCGGTTCCGCTAATTATTTTCTCCTGTTTTTCTATGACAAGAAGTGCGAAAGCCAAAGGGGGCATTTCATTCTGCTTATTAAATTTAACCAGATTTTTGTCACTCCCCAAGAAGTTTACAAAATCCGTTCTGGAGATAAATAGTGTTCGCAGCTGAGGGTTATCATCAAAATTCTCAATACTAAGATCGATAGGTGATGCCATGCCATCTATTAGCGACACCACGTATTCAATAGCTTTCACAACTGCAGGGTTCATTTTTTCCTGGTAACCAGACACGGCACGAATCCATGGATCCGTGCCGTCTATCGCACGCTCAATAGCCGCCTTGACAAGTGACTCTGGAAATGCACCTGCCTGCGCTCCACCTCCAAATATCGATTCAAGAAACTTAAACATGTCCTCATCCTCTCATTCAGTTCTGGTTCATCAGACAAATATAGTATACATGCTTTTATTTTATACGAATGGTTCTTCTTGTATTTACAGGCTGTTTTGGGTTATCAATGTATAATCTTTATTAATTAGCCGAGGATACCATGACAAAAATAGACATTATCTTAAGAGTAAAGGACAGGCTCAGATGCACCACAAAAGAAGCGACATCCTATGTTGAAACCGTCCTAAATCATATCAAAGAAGCGGTTGTCTCTGGAGAAACTGCTAAGATAGCCGGCTTCGGTGTATTCGAGGCGAAGCAAAAAAGAGAGAGAAACGGTCGAAATCCGGCCACTGGCGAGGCAATGCCCATCGTTGCCAGAAAAGTGCTAAGATTTAAATCGAGCGTGTTGCTTCGTAAAGCGATTAACTCATAAACGATTACTACTTCCGGAACAACAATATAAAAGCAAGGGGATAACCATGAGAATCCTGGTAGTTGAGAATGATAAAACGATTGCAAAAGCAATAATGTCCGGAATCGAAGCGAACAACGATTGCCAAGTAACGCTCAGCCATGATGGCTTCAACGGGCTGAAAAAAGCCGAAACTGATGAATTTGATCTGGTCGTACTTGATGCGGATTTGCCGAAAAAAGACGGTATAACTGTATTGAGGGAACTGCGGCAATCCGGCAATCATGTCCTGACGCTGCTGTTTGCAGAATCAACTGAGGCCGTAAACCTTGTGTCGGCTCTTGACGCTGGTGCCGATGTTTATGTACAAAAGTCTGACAACCTTGATGAATTGCAAGCCTGGATCAGGTCGCTACTTCGCCGACGTTCACAGGACATTGGAGCCACGATCCGTTATGCCGATATGAAGCTTGACCCGGTTAATCACAGAGCATGGCGGGACGGAAAAGAGATCGTGCTGACGGCAAAAGAATATGCCATACTCGCATATTTCGCAAAGTCTCCCGGAAAAGTCCTTACGCGCCAGGACATCGCAGACAACTGCTGGAAAGAGCCGTTCGAAACATTCACAAACATCATCGACGTCTACATCAATTACCTACGAAGAAAAGTTGATGCCGGGTTTTCGAAAAAGCTTATCCATACTGTCCGCGGTAAGGGATATATGTTTGAAGATCGGGGATAAAATGAAGCCAAATAAAGCGGAAGAAAAGTTTAAAACCCACCCCCTGGGGGTGCTCCACGAGACGATGAAGGGGTTGCATGATATCGGACTTATCTCCGCCGAAAAGATGGAAAAGTTTGACAAAGGCTGCCTGGCGTCAACCGCAGCGAGCAAGCCGAAACGAGTTAAAGCATCTTAGAAACACGAGGTTGAGGTAAAAATGAAGCCAGATAAAGCGGAAAAAAGCCAAATAATCGTTGAATATCTGAATCGAGGCAGCAAATGAAAAGTGAAAAATATGATGATCGCCCGATGCCGTCAACTCCCTACGAGCGCTTACGTTGGCAGCAAGCAAACTGCACAGAAAAAATTGTCGGATATGCCGTTGTGCTGGCAACAGAGGCCACCGATAGAGCGGCTTATATGACTGGGGATGGAACTGAGCTAACAAATAATGAGGCATTAGCAGCAATACTGCCGAAGCCGGAGGCAGCAACGTTGATGTGCCGGTTCCATGAGTCAGAGGATTGGCTTGCACATGATCAGTTCAAAATTGCTTTTCTTGTGCCTATTTCTGAAGAGCTGCCTTTGGGGCTTTGTACATTTTCGGGGCACTAATCTTCTCGGGGATTTGTTGGAAAGAAAAATAAACCCAAGCTCTGGGCTACCGGGCGCCTGGGTTTATTTCAGAATTAGATCTTGCGAACGTCTGCCGCCTGAAGGCCCTTTGGTCCTTTGGTTACTTGAAACTCAACAGAATCGCCCTCTTGCAGACTTTTGAAACCTTCGCCAGTGATCGCGGAAAAATGGCAAAAAACATCCTCCCCACCGTCCTGCTCAAGAAATCCAAACCCCTTGCTGTCATTGAACCATTTAACTTTTCCC
>CAIYZD010000048.1 GCA_903930585.1 uncultured Geobacteraceae bacterium
CACTATCAAGCGCTGTGGGCTGATTTAGTTAAGAGTTGTATTAACTATTTTTGAGTATGGTATGGGTGGCGGCAGATTGTTTTTACTAACAATCTTCCTTAACGTTTTCATTGAATTATACCTCTATTCGGAACTCTGTTCCTCCGTCTATATTGCTGGCCGTCAGATGTCCATTCATGTTCTGTTCTATGATCATCTTGGACATATACAGCCCAATACCTGTACCTTTGTCCGGGGCACGGGTAGTGAAATAGGGCTCAAATATCTTGGATTTAATGTCATCAGGAATACCGCCACAATTGTCGCGAATATACAGCACCGAACGGCCATTCTCCTGAGTAATGCGGATGAAAATACGGGGATTTACCACACGATGCTCAACACAAGCATCACAGGTGTTAGAGATGATATTAAGCAGCACCTGTGAATATTCATTTTGATAACCGATGACTGTCGCATTATCTTCGGTTTTAATTTCTATCTTGATATTGTGGATTTCAAGCGAGGCGGAGACCAGTGATAGAGCACGATTGACAGCATCACTGATAAAAAATTCCTGTTTTACCTTGTCCACTTTAAAAAAATTACGGAAATCTTCGACAGTTTGGGACATATGCATGATGTTTTCCATCACATTTTGAATGTCACCATTCATTTCCTCACGGGAAAGTGCCCCGGATGCATATCTTAACTGTACGGACTGAATTATCAAGGCGATAACATTGAGCGGTTGTCGCCACTGGTGAGCAATGTTGTTAATCATCTCTCCTAAGGCAGCCATACTGCTTTGCCGCACGAGCATCTGGTCCTTTTCACGCAGTTCCTCAACTGCATGCAGTCGTCCAAGTGTCTCCTCAAGCAGGGATTGTTCAACCTTTTTGCGGTTCACCTCCCTCACCATATTGTCAAGGGCAAAGGAAATGTTCTCCCCCGTCTGAACAAGCAGCCCCTCTTGTTCCCGGTCGAAGAAATCTTTTTCATCCGTATAAATGGTGAATGCGCCGATGACCCGCCCATCTTCCTTCAAAGCTACGGAGGCCGAGGCCCTTATCCCATATTTACGCCCCATTTCATGCCAGGGTTGGGTGATGGGGTCGCTCAGAAAATCGTTGGAGATGCAGTATGTTCCTTCGCGGATCGTTATACCAGTCGGCCCGAGTCCGAACGGCCCTTCCTTGGTGGAAATACGGATGTTCTCGAGGTAGCCGACAGCTCCACAAGACTCCACGATCCTTACGAGGCTGTTCTCCTCGTTATAAAGACCAATCCACGACAGAAGAAATCCTCCCTGTTCCACGGCAATGCGACAGAATGCGCGGAACAGGTTGTCTCGATCGCTGATTTTGACGATGGCCTGATTGGTCGCGCACAGAACCGAGTAAAGCCGGTTATATCGCAAGAGGGTTTCCGCCATGCGTCCACTTTCAGCTATTTCGTTCTGCAAAGTGTCGACAGTCAAAGCCAGATCCTTGGTCCGCTCACTGACCAGCATTTCCAGTTTGCCATGGGCTTCATGCAACGCATCCTCTACCCGCTTCTGCTCGGAAATATCGGTGTTCGTGCCAAACCAACGGACAACTGTGCCGTCTTGGTCGCATACGGGCATTGCCCGCGTAAGAAATGAACTAGACGTTCCAGCAGCGCTACGGAGTGGAAACTCCATCTCGAATGCGTTTCCACTTGAGATAGAAACCTTCCACTGTTCAAGGACTTGGGGCAGCAGTTCCGGGTTATGGACCGACTGCCACCCCCAACCTTCCATTTGCTCAGGAGTGGTGCCGGTAAACCCGTACCAACGTTGATTGTACCAAAAGATCCAACCGTCTGTATTTGCCATCCAGCACAATTGGGGAATAGCGTCAGCAAGGGTACGGAACTGCTCTTCGCTCAGCAATAATGCCTTTTCCGTTTGCTTGCGTTCAGTGATATCCTGGGCATAAACACGCACTGAATTTGATTGGGGAGAAAAGGAAATTACATCTAAAAAGTGTCTGTCATTAATGAGCAACTCACGATGAAGAGATTTATTGTTTTTCCTAAGCTG
>CAIYZD010000049.1 GCA_903930585.1 uncultured Geobacteraceae bacterium
TATATTCAGTTAATTTTTTTGCTGAAGTACTGGACGCTTTTCCGGAACACACCAGAATCATCGCAGTATATTATGAGGGGAATCCGATAGCGGCTGGCCTGATTACCTGGTTTCGCGAAACGGTTGAGATCCCGTGGGCGTCTTCAATTCGTGATTACAACACACTTTGTCCGAACAATCTATTGTACTGGACAGCCTTACAATACGCTTTGGCTAATGGTTACAAACGATTTGACTTTGGCCGCTCAACTCCAGGTGAGGGAACCTACAAGTTTAAAGAACAATGGGGAGCCAAGCCGACCAGTTTGAATTGGCAGTATCTATTGCCTGAGGGGGTGTCAATGCCTGAGTTGAACAATAAAAACCCTAAATATGCGATGGCAATCAGGGTGTGGCAAAAATTGCCGCTTCCAGTTACCAGGTTTCTTGGCCCTCATATTGTCAAGAATGTTCCTTAATTAATGCAGTTTTCTGTCATCATACCGGCGAAAAATGAAGAGGCCAATATCGGTCGCTGTCTTGATTCTATTGCAAGAGTGGATTGGGATCGGAGTCAGTATGAAGTTATTGTTGTTGATAATGGCTCTTGTGACAGAACGGTTGAAATTGCCGGAGCGAAAGGTGCACAGGTTTATGTCAAGCCTGAACTGTCTATATCAGGATTAAGGAATTATGGAGCTGGTCAGGCATCAGGGATGATTTTGGCTTTTATTGATGCAGATTGCACTGTTGTCACCTCATGGCTGAATAAAACTCTGCCCTATCTGAAGCGAAATGATGTGTCTTGTTTTGGAAGCCCACCTATCGTTCCTGATGATGCTACCTGGGTGCCAAAGGCATGGTTCGCGGTCAGAAAAAAGAGAGAGGGTATTTGTGAGACCGACTGGCTTGAGTCGATGAATATGTTTATCAGGAAAGAAGCATTTGCCATGTCCGGAGGATTTGACGAATCGCTGATCACCTGTGAGGATTATGACCTGTGTATGAGGTTGAAGCTGCAAGGGATGATCATCAGTGACAACTCAATCGTTGCAGTGCATCACGGAGAAGCTGCAACGGTAGGGCATTTTTTCAAGAAAGAACTATGGCGAGGGAAAAGTAATTTTACCGGAATGATGCAGCACGGTTTGACCATTGCCGAGATACCCAGTTTGATCGCGCCATCACTCCATTGTCTGCTGTGGCTTTGCTGGGTCTGTAGTCCGTTTACATGTAGTATCTATATGATATCAGGTGTTTTCGGAGTTATGCTCATCTGGCAAACATTACTTGCGATATCGTGTTTGAAAAAGCTTCAGCCACAAATTACGATTATCTCACTACTTCAACTTCATTTTCTCCTTAACATGTATCTGTTTGCTCGCGGTGCAGGTGTGTTTTCAAGCGGACGTCGGACTGGAGCCATTCAATGTGCGGCATAGCCGGTTTCTTTAGGACAGTTGCGCCAGATGCCGATGAAGCGATGCTTCGCCGGATGGGTGAAGTCATTCATCATCGCGGTCCGGATGCCGGGGGTGAATATCTGGATGATTTCATCGGGCTTGCCCACCGTCGGTTGAGTATTATTGATCTTTCGCCGCAGGGAAACCAGCCGATGTTCTCTGCTGATGGCCGTCTGGTAATTGTTTTCAATGGCGAAATCTATAATTTTCTGAAATTGCGCGAGCAGCTTGAACGTGACGGCACTGTTTTTCGCACAAAGACTGACACCGAGGTTATACTTGCCCTTTACCGTACAGTGGGAACTGACTGCCTCAAACAGTTGAATGGCATGTTTGCTTTTGCTATCTGGGACACGGTTGAGAAGACGTTCTTCATTGCCAGAGACCGCATTGGCAAGAAACCGCTCTATTACTATCATGTCGGGGGGGACAGACTTGCGTTTGCCTCCGAAATCAAATCATTGCTTCAGATTCCGGGAATTAATAGGGAAATAGAACCAACTGCTATTATCGATTTTCTTTCCTACCAGTATATTCCTGATCCAAAAACCATATACCGAAATATCTATAAGCTGCCAGCTGCCCATTTTATGGTTGTGAAGGCGGGCGGACAGCCACACATTTCTGAATACTGGGATATTGATTTTACTCAGCGCAATGTGCGTTCCTTTGCTGATGCCGAAGAAGAACTTCTCGATCTATTGCAGGACGCCACTTCCTCCCGGATGGTTGCCGATGTGCCTCTCGGCGCTTTTCTAAGTGGCGGGGTTGATTCCAGTGCTGTCGTAGCGCTTATGTCAAAAACATCGCATGACCCTGTCAGAACCTGCACTATCGGTTTTCAGGACAAGAGGCATGACGAATCCCCTTTTGCCCGTGAGATTGCCGGCCTATTCAAGACCAATCACACCGAGTATATGGACAATGAACAGTTTGTCGATACAGTAGCACTGTTGCCTAAGTACTTTGATGAGCCGTTTGCCGATTCTTCTGCGGTTCCAACCTATCACGTGTCGCGTCTGGCCCGCCAGGCCGTTACGGTTGCACTTGCAGGCGATGGCGCAGATGAAAGTTTTGCCGGATATGCTAAGTATGCTGTGGAATTAAAGGAAAACCTTACACGTCAGTTGGTGCCGCGACCGGTGTTATCATTAATCCATTCGGCTATGGGAGGTCTGGAAGGCAACATCTTTGCGCGAAAGGCGCAATCACTTACCGGTAGTGCTCTTAAAGATCCCGGAAGAGCTTTTTTTAGAACTAACAGTTGTCTTGAAGAGGATAAGATTCAACAGCTCCTTTCAACTAATATTCGAAAATTGTCAAATGGTTATGATCCTGCAAATCATACATTGCGATTTTGGGACAAAATGAGAGGAAAAGATCATACCGCCTGCATGCTTTACACTGACCTGAAAAGTTATTTGCCAGGAGATATTCTGGTGAAAGTTGATCGCATGAGTATGGCGAATTCTTTAGAGGTTCGGGCACCGTTCCTTGATTACCGTATTATCGAGTTTGCTGCGTCTTTACCGAGTGACTGGAAGATCAAAGGTGAAAACAAAAAAATTATCCTCCGCAAGGCTTTTAGCCGTCTGCTACCTGCTGGAGTGCTGAATCGAGCAAAACATGGCTTTACGGTGCCACTAGACCGATGGTTTCGCGAGGATTTAAAACCGCTGGCTGAGGAATGTCTGTTTAAGCAGACAGCGCTTTCCGAATACCTGTCAATCCCGACGGTACAGCGCCTCTGGCA
>CAIYZD010000050.1 GCA_903930585.1 uncultured Geobacteraceae bacterium
CCTGAACTCTACAAACTCCATAAACTCATCAGGAGTATATTGCTTCCTGCAAGCGGTTGCCCCCATCGGTTACGTAGCCGGCCAGATTACGGACGCCGCTGCTGCCGCTTTCGCCGGAATCCAGATCTCTGCACAGTTCGCCACGCTATCCGATCTGACCGGTGTCAGCGGACAGTATCTGTTGGCGCTCGCCGCCGGGGTGCAAACTGTCACCGCTCTTGACCCGGTCCGTGGTGACGCGGCATCCGGAACTGTTGCCATTACTGCTAACACGAAGAGCACCTTCAATCTGAACGTGCGCACGATTCCACCGCGAATAAGCGGCATTACCCCCGCCAACGGCGCAATCAACGTGCAACCAACGGTGCCGGTGGTAATCACCTTCAGCAAGCTGATGGACAAGAACAGTATCAACTCTACAACGCTCAAACTCACCAACTCAACTAACTCAGAACCGGTTCCGGGCGTACTCACTTTCAATGGAGATACTACGGCGGTAACCTTCTATCCATCGGATGCCTTCACGCAGGAGACTACCTACAACGTCACCATTTCCGCCACGGTCAAGGATTTGCAAGGGTATCAACTGGGACAGGATGTGGCATCAGTATTTGTAGTGCGACGCACCACTCTGCCCGTAATGCCGGCTGCCGGGTCTGTCTCCGGCAGCTTCCCCGATGCCGACGGTTTCATCACCGTCACCGCAACGCAAGGAAGCGCCGAGACAGGAAATACGGTGTTATTGATCAACGACACCAGCGGCGAAATTCAGTCGGTCACCCCGGCCACTAACGGCTCGTTCACCGGCAAGGTGCGCGGCCAACTTGGAGATGAGATCAAAGTGATACTGATGGACTATTCCGGCAACCGGACACTGATTTCCTACATCACCTACAAGAGTGATGATGGCAAATATCTGGTAACGGCCAAGGGAGGCAAGGTTGAAGGGGAGGGGGGAGCACAGCTGGATATCCCGGAAGGTGCATTGGTCGGGCCGACGGTGCTCAAGGTGACGGCGCTTTCCGAGGCAAACCTGCCGTTAATGGTGCCGGATAAAGGCACGTATCTTGCCAGTTTCAACATCGATACCGGAGGGATCGGTTTCCGGAAGGAGATACACCTTTCTATCCCCGTTCCGGATGGTTTTGATACGAATACGCCGGTCTTTGTCACCCGGCCGAGTGAAATATATGACGCGGACGGCACGATGGAAAAGGTGTACGAAATTATCGACAGCACCAAGATCGTTAATGGCAGGATCACCACAGCCAGCCCGCCGTTTGATGGGATTATGGAATTCGGAAGTTTTGTCTTTACTGCATTTCCCAATATGGATGTGGGAATTGTCTCCGGATATGCTTATCAGGATATGGACGACAACAACACTTTTGATGCCCTGATAGATAAACCAATACGGGGTGCGGTAATTCGCAAATCAACTGCCTGGAGCTATGTCGCGTACACGAAAGCAAACGGCTCCTACGCTTCGTTCACCAACCTGATTGGCGCAGGCAATATCTGCAAGGACTACAGCGTCACTGCCATTCACCCACTGACCATGCTGAAAAAGACTCTAACCGGAACACTCTGCGCGTCGCTGAACAACCTTGAAAAGCTCAACTTCAAACTGGCGGACAAAGCCAGCGTTCCCCCGGACAAGTCTCCTCCAGTCGTCAGCATGGATGTTCATATTGCCCCCGGACAACCAGCAGACGTACAATTTGCCGCCGGAACTTTGCCGGTAAATGCCAAAATCCAGATACCGGTAACCGTCCTCGATCAGTCGGTGGTATCGCCTACACTGAGTATAACCTACAGAGACCTTGCGCAAGCCAGCTTCTCTTCGGAGGCTTTTCCTGCTCTGAAGCAGGTGGGCTTTAAACAGGAAAAGGTTGTTACCGACACTAACATCATAATTTACCGCTATGATTTTCTGCCGTCATTCCTGAGCGACGATGCTAACAACTTCTTCCAGGTAACCAAACCGGGTATGTACCTGTTTAAGGCCGAAGTAACCGATTCAGCGGATAACGTCGGTACGCGCAGCATTCAGGTGCGGGTTGTCGAACCGGGGGAACTGCCAACCGGCAAAGAAGGTGCTCCGGTAGTGGATGAAATTCTTCCCAAAAACGGCGCAACTGGTATCATGATCAATGCACCGGTTATAGTATCCTTCAGTGAACCGGTAGACTACAAATCCGTAACCGACGAAACGTTCAAGATTATTGACACCACGACAAACGTTGCCGTACCTGGCGTCATCACCACCTTCATCGAAAACAGCAGAATGAAAGCATCCCTTGCTCCAACAGGTAATCTTGCCTTTGATCGCACCTATGAAATAATCCTTACGCAGGCAATTACAGACTCCACCAAGAACAACACTGCTGGTAACAGCTATCTGCCGCTCGACCAGGAATACCGTTCCCGTTTTACCACCAAAATACCGCAACTCTACGACCTGACCAGAGGCCAGTTTACCGGCGGCAAGGACATCGAACTTTTTAATGATCCCAATACGTGCAGCACCTACGCTTACGTTGCCGCCGGTGACAACGGCTATCGCGTAGCAAATGTTACCGATCCGAAAAAACCGTCAGTAGTCTATCTGGAAGACCCGTCAACTCTGCCCAAAGGGTTCAATTACCGCTGTGTCGGTATCGGCCTCGAAGGGACGCTGGCGATGATCGATAATACGGTGTTCGCCGACGGCAACCAGTACGGCTACATCAGGTTCTACGATCTCCTGCAAAATGCAGTAAACTTCAAAGACGCCAAATTAGGGCAGGAAAAGCTCGCCGAAGCGTACAGCGGAATACCGAGTAGGGTGGCCGTCAACGGTAATTATGCCTATATCGCCACGGCAGGCACGGGCTTGCAGGTGGTTGACGTTAACGCCGCCATGGAATACGCCAAGACCGGCCAAATATCCGACGGCTCGACAATAGTAGGCGGATTCGGTCTGGATTACGGTTCACCCAACGACATAATAGTCTACAAACCGGGCACGGCATTCCTCACCACCAACCCGGGCTACCTGATCTCGCTGGACCTGAGCAATCCGTCCCTTCCTATGCTGGTGAACGCTTCACTGCCGAGCGGCCAATCAGTGCAGCGTATCGCCGTGGCAACCGACTACAGCTTTAACAGCTCAAGCGGCGCAATCGGCAGCATGGACCTAGCAGTGGCAGGCAGCCGGGAAGGCAAAGTCAACGTATTTGTTGTAACCGACCCGTATTACCCCAGCCTGATAGGCACCGTAACCGATCAAAAAGGCGCAATTTTGATTAGAGTATTACGAGACATCGCCATCAACAAGAACTCCGGCCTTGCATATGCGATAACAATCGACGCCGTGCTTGTCATTGATATCAAAGACCCGTATAAACCAAAGCTGTTGAACGAAATCAAGCTGATACCGGGAACCACAACCCCAATCGGTAGCAACATGGCGCTGACGCAAAGAGACGGCTGGGTCTATCTGGCCAGCGAGAATAACGGTGTGAGGATAATGGACTTTTATACGCCGCCGCTGAATGGCCAGGATTCGGGTGTGACAATCGACTACGTTAATGACGTAACCATCGATCTGGACGGCTACACGCAAAATGAACTCAAGGTGAATTACACGATCAACCCGCCCGGTTATCAGGCAACCGATGCCAAGGCGATTCTGGTTGAGGACGGCATTGGCATAACAACTGTTTCCGGTTCGACCTCCGGAGCAGGTAACGCCATTTTCCCTAAAGGTATGAATTTGGATAAGAACAAAAAAAATGAAGTGTATGTGGTGCTGAACTGCAACCAGTCGACTACGAAAGTGAGTGGGAGGAAGGAAGTTGAAGTAAACCTGATTGCAAGCTGCAAGGAGAAGAAGGATGGGGTACTTGTTAATTTGCCCGATGGCTCAAAATCAACGGATGGTGGCTCCTGTTGTTTTGCGGGTGATTTGCAACAGAATAATCCGATTACAGATTTAGGAAAGTGTTCGAATAGGGTTGTTAATCCCAGTCATAAAGCGGAATTTAACGGATGTGGATCAGGAAGTGATAGTAATATCCCTAATAATCCTATGTTCATAGCTCATCTGGCTGATCCCATATATCTAGCGCTGCATGGCGAATCATCAGGCTTTAGTGGTGACTTTACTTCGAGTTGCAACAACCATGATATCTGCTACGACACTTGTCACAATACGTTGTTGTTTGATAAATCGTTATGTGACGGTAATTTTGGTGATGATATGACAGATGTATGCAGGAACACATTCTCGTCTGCAACGGATATTGCTTCGGGATATCTTCAGCAATGTTTAGGCCTAGCCGTTACTTATCAGACTGCAGTATTTTACGCAGGATACGGACCATACACTGATGCTCAGAAAAAAGCGTGTAATTGTTGCTATTAAATATAGTCAAGGACACTTGTATGGATATAATTAAATATAAATTAATATCAAAACTGTTAGTCATATCAATGATGATACTTAACACTGCACTTTTGGTTAAAGGAAATATATCATCGACGAATGGTATTGATTTAATAATGCTAGTGTTTATTAATGTTGTGGTGATAGTATTGTTTTCTAGTCCATATTTATTCATATATAAAGAAATTGCAAAAATTCAGAATAACTTAACAGATATTATTGCTAGCTGTATTGGGCTATTAATTATATCAATTGTATCAACATATTTTGTTATAGATGTAAAATCATCTTCAGATGCGCAAAGTGGTATATCTCTAATTATAGTACCACCACTACAGTTCATAATATTTAAAATAGTTACAAAAATATATAGCACAATATATAGAACCTGAATCCGTAG
>CAIYZD010000051.1 GCA_903930585.1 uncultured Geobacteraceae bacterium
CTGGTTCGCAATTCCCATTATTCGGTTGGCGGTAAAGAGTACCCCTGCCGGATAATTGATTATTCGGACCAGGACAGCAAGGTCCGGCGCTGGATCGCGTGGGATGGAACCACGATGGTGATGTACCGTCAGGATGGCAGGGGAGATAAAAGCTCGTATTCCGTCCAGGCAACTTCGGTGACCAGGCATATGTAGGAAGCCGTGCCGGTTCCCCGCTCAACACTACAGTCACAGTATGTTTGACGCAATCTCTGCCAATTCGGACCGCTCGCCCTGAGTCAGGGTTACGTGCCCGGCAATGGCCTCATCTTTGAACTTCTCCACCAGATAGGTTAGTCCGTTGGAGGACGCGTCGAGGTATGGGTTGTCGATCTGTGCGGGATCCCCCGTGAAAACGAACTTGGTATTGATACCGGCTCTCGTCACGATGGTTTTAATTTCATGCGGAGTTAAGTTCTGCGCTTCGTCTATGATCATGTACTGGTTTGGGATTGAGCGGCCACGAATGTACGTCAGTGCCTCGATATCCATAATACCCGCCGCGACCAGTTCCATGTGCCCCTTGCCCAGCATCCCGAACTCCTTTTCCTCCTGAACCGCTTGCGCCTGGTTATCCGCTTTGGTCTGACGCTTCGCGGGCTTTGCAACTTTTATTTTCGGAGCAAGCTGCCCGGACATGAGGTATTCGATATTGTCGTAAATAGGTTGCATATACGGCGCAAGCTTCTCATTAATGTCGCCTGGGAGAAAACCGATATCCTTGCCCATCGGAAACACCGGTCGAGAAACCAGCATTTTTTTGTAGATGAATTCATCGGTAACTTTTCGTAATCCGGCGGCGATGCTCAGCAATGTTTTTCCTGTCCCTGCTTTCCCGACCAGAGTCACCAACTTGATATCATCGTTCAACAGCAGGTCCATTGCCATCTTCTGCTCGTTATTTCTCGGTGACAAGCCCCAGGCTTCCAGATCGGACCGGAGCGGTACCAGCATATCCTGTGTTTTGTCGTATCTTCTTATGGCGCCGTCATCGTTTCTGGTGACGAACTGGTTTGCCTTGAGCTGATCAATAAACTCCGTGTGGCCCGAGAAAAGCGTTTCAAAATCCACTTTATCGTTTTCGTAAGACTCTGCCGATAAGCCGAGGGCATCCGCCTTAATACGGAGATTAATGTCTTTGGTAATCAAAATGGTGGGATTTGAGTCGTGCTTCTGAATAAAAAGGGCAATCGCAAGGATACGGTTGTCGGCTAACTTCGGATCCATCTCGGAAGGGAGCAGGTTCAGGGCATCTTTCCTGCTGAAGCCGACGGAGATAACGCCGTTACCGATCTTGACTCCTTCTATCAACGAACCTTGCGCTCTGAACGAGTCCATTATTTTACTAAACTGTCGAGCATTTCTCCCGAGCTCATTCATCTCTTTCTTGAAATGATCAAGCTCTTCTATGACCGTCATCGGTATAATGACATTGTTGTCATCGAAATTAAAAATCGCTTGGCAGTCGTGAAGGATAATGCTGGTGTCCAGGATGAAGTTTTTTATCATGTCGGGATATGTCCTTTTAGGGATTTAACTACATAATTGAAATACAGAAATCCGGTAACCCGGCTCGGTGCGGATGCGATTGGAATCAAATCGGTGTTTTTTCCGTCAGAAGATACTGGCAGCCATTTCACACCAGAAGCGGGCTCGATGTGCTTCACCGGACCAGACGTGGAATGAGGGCTGTATTCCTTTCCGGTGAAGAACATCCCTGAATTGCAGATTGTTTTCTATAAACAGGTCTGATTCGCCGATTGCAATGGTCAGTTCCATCTTGCGGATCTGATCCAGCAGTTCGGGATCATCGATATTGGGAACAAAATGGGACGGGTTGTGGAAATACACATCTTCATCGTAATAGCCATCCAGCAGGTCGCGAAAGCTGCCGACCTCGCACGTCAGGTCGTACCTGCCACTGAAAGCTACAACTCGTGAGAAGAGCCGGGGATAGCGCATGGCAATGTTGACGGCATGATAGGCACCCATGCTGCACCCATGGGCGATA
>CAIYZD010000052.1 GCA_903930585.1 uncultured Geobacteraceae bacterium
GCTGTCTTTTTCATAGATGGTGCGAATAAAACGATCCCAATCCCTCACATTCTGAATTTCGTCAAAAACGAGCAGTTTTTTGCCCGGACGGGCGGAGAGACTCAAGAACAGTTCATAGACCTGATTCAGCCGTTCAGGAGTTGTGACTTCCATCAGGCGAA
Source organism: uncultured Geobacteraceae bacterium (assembly GCA_903930585.1). Taxonomy (GTDB): domain Bacteria; phylum Desulfobacterota; class Desulfuromonadia; order Geobacterales; family Pseudopelobacteraceae; genus JACRCG01. Next base: position 162 of record CAIYZD010000052.1, read on the forward strand.
AATCTTCAAGATTCAGATAAAGCACATTTGCAGGTTCTATTCTCCCCTCTCGCACAAGGCGACCAACAACCTGCTGTACCAGAAACGACTTGCCACTGCGACGAAATCCGGTGACTATTTTGATGGGGCGCGACCCCATGGCTCCAAGCAGCTTTATTTCAAGCTCTCTGGCTACTCCCTGCCGACGTTGGATGAGACTCTGCCATTCAAAAATGACGGATGCCATGATATCGCTATTCATAATTATCACCTTATACAGAGGTTATATAATGGTAATAATACCTTTACAGGGCGATAATTTCAACATTTTTCTCAGCTGTTCCGTCGACTGGTCAGGTTTTACTGCCCAAATGGCTACTCCACATTCTGAACCTGTTCCCGCATTTTTTCCATCTCCGCCTTAATCCGGATAACCAGATTCGTAATACCGGCATCATTCGATTTCGAACTGATCGTGTTGACCTCCCGGTTCATCTCCTGCATCAGGAAGTCAAGCTTGCGGCCAACAGGCTCGGAACTGCGCAATGCCTCGTCAAACTGGTTAAAGTGGCTTGCAAGCCGAACCAGCTCTTCCGTTATATCACACCGGTCGGCCAGCAGCGCAACTTCCTGGGCGAGCCGGCTTTCGTCCAGCTCCACACCTTCCAGCAGCAGTTCCAGACGCGTTTTCAATTTCTGCCGGTATTCCGACACCACCTGAGGCGTCCGCTCTCCGATCTGCGCCGACCACTCGGCAATCTGCGACCGCCGGGTCCGCAAATCTTCGTTAAGGGCCTCGCCCTCACGGGCACGCATACCATCCAGAGCTGTTACGGCTGCCTGCACGGCTGTAAGGAGCTGCGGTTGCAATAAGGTTTCATCAACCGAACCGGCCACGTCTTTAAGTACCCCTTTTTGTGACATAATGAGGGAGAGCGGCGCATCCTGCGGCAGATTCAGCTCTTTTGACAAACGGGTATAGGCATCGAAATACCCCCGCGCGACAGCCAGATCCAGTTGAGGAGCCACATGAGCAGCCGCTGTTTCGTCCCACTGCACGGTAATGTCGATCTTGCCCCGTTTCAGGAGAGAGGCCGCCAGACGTTTCACATCATTTTCAAACGCATAAAGCGTTCGCGGCATCCGCACGGATATCTCACCGTAGCGATGGTTGACGGAGCGAATTTCTACAAGAAAATTTCCATGTGGGGTTGTTGCTTCCCCCTTGCCATATCCTGTCATGCTTTTGAGCACTAAATACACCTCCGAATAATTTACGTTCACATACCGTAATTCCTGCTTGTTTGTCCAGCCAAATCCGGTATATTCGGAGTATGCCTGCACTCAGACTCCTTACCAGCTGTTCCCAGCGACACCTTCTGGAGGCACTTGCCGACACCATCAGCGCTTCACCACTGCCACCTCTGGAAAAAGAGAGTATTGTTGTCCTCAGCAACGGCATGGCTCGCTGGATCTCGGTAGAGCTCGCCGCCCGGCTCGGTGTATCCGCCGGACTTGAATTCAGCTTTCCAAACGATCTGCTCGACCGGAGTTTCACCACCATCCTTCCCGAAGAGCGGTCATCGGTCCCGTTTACCCAGAGCTCACTGACATGGCGTATTGCTTCACAGCTTCCGGATCTCTCGCGCCAAAAGGGTTTCGAGCAGGTTGCCGCCTATCTTGGCGATGGCCATGATGACCGCCGCCTCTTGCAGATTTCCCGATCCCTGGCCGGCTGTTTCGATCAATATACCATCTTCCGTCCGGAAATGGTGCTCGCCTGGGATGACGGCAAAGACAGCGATTGGCAAGCCCGATTATGGCGCGCAGTCCGAAACGAGTGCCACGGGAGTCACCGGGCTGCACTGCTCTCAGCGGTACAGCGTCACATTTCCTGCGGAGCCGCACTTAAAGGCGCCCTCCCTAAACGTATCAGCCTGTTCGGCATTTCATACCTGCCACCGTTTCATCTGGAAGCGTTGCGATTGCTTTCATCCTATTGTGACGTGACGTGTTACCTGCTCAACCCGTGCGGAGAGTACTGGGGAACCATCATTTCCGAAAAACAAAAGTCCCGTTTGGCGCTGGGTGCAGCATTTTCCGCTAAAGCAGAGGAGTATTACGAAACCGGCAATCCGCTCCTCTCTTCGCTCGGCACGCTGGGGCAGGAATTCTTCGAAACACTTCTGGAGTTCGGCTTTGAAGCCCAGGAACTGGAACATACCCCTGAAGAGACCATTCGAAACAGCGTTGCCAGTTCCCCCTCACTGCTTTCCGCCATTCAAAATGATATCCTCACCCTGTATGACCGACCGGCCAGCGGTGTTCGGAGTATCGTTTTGGCAGATGACCGCTCGCTGCAAATTCATTCATGCCACGGGCCACTGCGGGAAATGGAGATTCTGTACGACAACCTGCTGGCGCAGTTTGATGAGCTGCAGAATCTGGAACCGCGCCATGTCGTCGTGATGATCCCGGATATTGAAACCTATGCGCCCTACATCAGCTCTGTATTCGGCTGTCGTTCGACCGGTCGGCCACCACTCCCTTATACCATTGCCGACCGGAGCGCACGCCGCGAAAGTCTTTTTGTCGATGCGTTCCTTAAAATCATTGCCGCAGTTCCCAGCAGGTTCGTTCTCCATGACATACTGGATCTTCTTGAAATTCCGGTTATCATGAGTCGTTTCACTATCGATGCGGACGAATTTTCCGACATCAAAACGTGGCTTGTCGACTGTAATGTGCGCTGGGGAGTTGACGCAGATCACCGCGTCGATCTCGGTTTTCCACGATATTCCGATTTCAGCTGGGAGTCCGGACTGGACAAGCTGTTACTTGGCTACGCCCTGTCACCGGACGATTCCGCCACTTTTAGCGGGATCCTCCCCTACCCTGGCTGTTCAGGCCGACAGGCAGTGGCGGTGGGAAAATTGATTGAGTTCATTACCGCGCTTCGGGAAAACAACGGCCGGTTGAATGCACGCCATACCCTGCCGGAATGGGCCGACATTCTTTCGACAACAGTAACCCGGTTATTACTCCCCGATGACAACGATTCCGGAGGACCTCTCATTGTTGCCAAAGCGCTCAATTCGCTCCGCGAAGCCTGTTCGATCCATGGTTTTACTCAACCGCTGGCGCTCGATGCCGTGCGTGACCACCTGAATGAGATCGTGGCCAAGAGTGGCGGCGGCTACGGATTCCTGGGGGGCTCAATTACGTTTTGCGCCATGCTGCCGATGCGAAGTATTCCAATGCGGGTAATCTGGCTGGCAGGAATGAATGACGGGCAGTTTCCGCGTACGGAGCGGCCTCCCGGATTCAGCCTGATGAACGGCGCCAGACGGCGCGGAGACCGGTCGCTACGGGATGAAGATCGCTACCTGTTCCTTGAGGCGCTCATGGCTGCGGAAGATCGTTTCTGCATCAGTTTCAACGGTCAGAGCGATCGCGACAACAGTTCACTGCCGCCGTCGGTTCTGGTCGCAGAACTGATTGAATATGTGACGCGGGGATTTTCCGATTCAGACAGGATATCACCTCCGTCCGCAGTGGTCCGGCACCGGCTTCAAGGGTTTAGTCCCTGCTACTTTGATGGTCA